>JBIPNH010000116.1:0-7373 GCA_044373665.1 Bacteroidia bacterium | reverse complement strand
GGAATTAGCAAGAATACAAAATAGTGATATCGGTCTGTCATTAAATTTTGTATGTAATAATACCATTCATGCCTGTGACCTTCCATAGCAGAGGTAAAACGTCCACCAAAATCATTAAAAAGCATTTGCTTAACAAAGCCCGAACTTGCCATTTCCCTTAACATGCAAAATACTAAAAAGGGGATTAAAGCGATAAGCATTGCAAGTAACAATTTAAACAGAATATTGAATTGTCGTTTAGCAAGAGGCATTAATACAAATAGTGGAAAAACCATTATCCCTGCGGCACTTTTGGTCATGACAGACAATACCAAGAAAACAATAAAACCATAATAGGCCTTTTGTTGATTCATAAAATAATACTGACAATAAAAATAAACAGACAGTAAAACCATACAAGTCAAAAGAGCGTCATAGTCGCCCGTTATACTTCCATGCAACTGAATATAGCCGCCAGTTGTAACCAACAACAGCATTGAAACGGATGACCATGCGAAGGATTTTGATAGCTTAAACACCCAGAAACCAATTAAAAAAACACCAATTAAACCAGCCAAAGCGGAGGGAAATCGTATTGCAAACTCGTTCATTCCCCATACAGAGATTGAAGCAACTTGAAGCCATATCATTAAAGGTGGTTTTGTATTCCACATATCAGGCTTTTGGTCATAGGTTGTTACCATATAAGACTTATTCAAATACATTTCCACTGCATTATTTGCCAACCTCGACTCATCCCATTGAATTATAGGTAAATGACCCAAGCGGTAAAATTGCAAATAAGTTACAACAGCAATAGTTACTATCAACAAGAGTAGTGGACCTTTATTTATTACAAACCTTTTCACGCTTTATTAATAAGAGTAGATTTAACCAATTGAAACCATTTTAAACTGAATAAAACCAACACTAATGTAAACAATAGGGTAATAAAGCGATGAGACATCAGAATACTATTGGCATCCCAATAATTGAGATTAAACAAGAGCGATTCAAGATTCAAAAAACTAGCAATTGAGAATACAAGGTACAAACCTAGTGTTTTAAATCTAAAGGAATAATAAATTACAAAAGGGAAGGCATAATGAATGTATCTTTCATGCATTTGAGTATTAAAATAAAAAAAGCAAAAACAAGCTAACACACTTGAAAGAACCAGTATTTGAGCTTTGGCGTTATCGTTAATTCTTTGCTTAAACAAAACCATTACTAATGGAATAACGACACATAAACTACTTACAGAAAACAGAATCAATCCCCATGTTTTATAAGGCAGAAATCCCAATAGACTACTATCATCCAAGAACCTAGGATTTTCCTCGATGAGCATCCAAAAATTGCGGGCGTTTAAGCTTACAAATGGAAAAAGATTATAGGTGTTAAAAACATTTTGAAAAACAACAGAGGCTGAACCGTTGACTATAAAAGGCGACAAAATGAGCAATTCAGTGACCACAAAGATTAAAATTGTAGTTAGTAACTGTTTGAACGTTTTAATTTGACTTAACCAAAATAAACCGAGTACGGGCAAAACAATAATTGCTTGAAATTTTATATTAATAGCAATCATAAACAAGAACAAAGACCAAAAAAGACGATTATTAAAGGCTGCAAATACAGAAAAAAACATCATACTTGCCACCCAACCGTCAATTTGGAACCATGCCATTGTATTGTAAAAATAGGCAACATTAAAGGCTCCTAATAAGAAGAAAAAAGTTTGTTGAATTTTCGTTTTGAAGTAACTGCACATTACCAAAATGGACAGTATTTCAAAAAACAGAGGGACTAATTTGACATAGTGAATGGTTTGAGGAATGGCATTGACGTCGTTAACAAACCAAGTGTAAATTTGAAGAACGTATAAGAAACCGGGAAGATAATCGACCGTATTTTCGGGCTGATAAATCAGTGAAATACCGTTCATTTTTATAGCTTGCGCCCATTTCACAAACAGAGAAACGTCGTAACCCATTGCTTTGTCATCTATCAAAGAAGCCAAAAACAAGAAGCTAAAGAAAGCGAGAACAATTAAAAAACTATAATTTTTCCAGTACGCTTTCGCTTGAATCATGATTCAGATTGGTAGACAATTCCACTGTTTTTTTCATCCTCTTGGGCCTTAAGTTCCATAATTTGATGGAGGGCATCAGGTATTACATCACTACAAATAACGATATAGTCATTTCTTTTTGCGTTTTCAATAACGAATGAAATGGCTTCTTTTTCGAGTGGAATAATGGTTATTTTTTTATCAGGATCTACATTTTTAATCCCTTTCACCATTAGTTCAATAATTTCCGAATCTGTTTTACCTCTTAAATTCCGGTCTTGCCTAATGACAATTTCATCAAAAATTTTGGCAGCAGTTTCGCCCAAAGAAATAGTATCTTCGTCTCTTCTGTCACCTACTCCTGCAATAATTCCAATTTTCTTATTGCCTTCAATTTTACTTAAAAAACCACCAATAGCATTAAGACCGGCGGCATTGTGTGCATAATCCACCATAACCGAAAAATGATTGAATGTAAACAGGTTCATTCTACCAGGTGTTTGAGCAGGAGAAGGAATAAATGTTTGAAGTGCAGATTTAATGTCTTCAATTTTAAAGTTTCTTAAAAATGCGGCCAATACTACAGGCAAACAATTGGCAATATTAAAGTCGGCTTTTCCGCCAAATGTTACAGGTATATTTACAACACGTTCAACTCTTATTTTCCAAGTACCTTTAAGAATAGAAATATATCCATTTTCATAGATGGCGGCAAACCCTCCATTTTTACAATGCTCAATGATTCTTGGATTGTTTTCATCCATACTAAACAGTGCTAACTTGCTAACAATATTTTTACGCATTTCATACACCAAATTATCGTCAGCATTCAATATCGTGTAACCATCGGGAAACACACTTTCGGCTACTACACCTTTTACCTTCGCTAACTGTTCAAGGGTATCTATGCCTTGCAAGCCTAGGTGATCGGCAGCAATATTAGTTATAATACCGATATCACAATGGTGAAACCCTAAGCCAGCTTTTAAAATACCTCCTCTGGCACACTCAAGAACTGCAAAATCAACAGTCGGGTCTTTCAATACAAATTCGGCAGAAATAGGACCTGTACAATCCCCTTTCATCATCATTTCATTTTGGATATAAACCCCATCGGTAGTTGTAAATCCAACCTTATGCCCCGCTTGTTTACACACATGTGCCATCAATCGCGTTGTAGTGGTTTTACCATTCGTTCCAGAAACCGCGATAATAGGAATTCGGGCAGAAGTTCCGGGAGGATAGAGCATATCTATAACAGGTTCTGCTACGTTTCTTGGCAAACCATCGGTAGGTTCTAAATGCATTCTAAATCCTGGCGCAGCATTTACCTCAAGAATTGCTCCACCATTTTCAGAAATTGGAACACTTAAACCGGGCGCCATTATGTCAATACCACAAATATCTAAACCGATAATTCTAGCAATACGTTCACACATGAAAATATTACTTGGGTGAACATGGTCAGTAATATCTTCCGCAGTTCCTCCGGTGCTAATATTGGCGGTTGGTTTGAGCAACAATTCATACCCGTTTACCAAAACAGTATCTAGCGTGTATCCTTTTTCCTCCAAAATTTGCTCAGTAAAACGATCAACCTTAATGGCAGTCAACACCTTTTCGTGTCCATACCCTCTTCTTGGGTCAGCGTTCACAATATCTATTAGTTCTTGAATAGTATGTTCCCCATCTCCAACAATGGAAGCAGGGGTTCTTTTGGCAGCCGCTACGAACTTATAATTGATAACTAGAATCCGAAAATCATAACCTGTAATATACTTTTCGACAATAATATTTCTTGAATATTGTTTAGCAGCTTCAAAACCGATTTTTAAATCATCCCAATTGTTAATATTTGTAGTAATCCCTTTGCCATGGTTTCCATTAATTGGTTTGGTTACCAAAGGATATCCAATTCTTGAGGCTGCCAATTCGAGCTCTTCGTCATTGGTACAGATTTTACCTTTGGGAACAGGAATTTGTGCATTTTCCAGGAGAAGTTTTGTATCTTCTTTGTCGCAGGCTATTTCCACTGCTATACTGCTAGTGGTACTTGCAACAGTAGCTTGAATTCTTCTTTGGTTAATTCCATAACCTAACTGCACCAAAGAACGACCGTTTAGTCTGATAAAAGGAATGTTTCTTTTTACGGCTTCTTCTACGACACTTCCTGTACTTGGGCCTAATCTTTCTTCCTCTCTCAATTCTCTTAATCTTTGTACATCCTCATCAAGTTGATAAGGGGTATTATCAATAAGAGATTGACAAATATTAACAGCGGCTTTAGCAGCATAAACACCTGCTTTAGCTTCCCAATAGTTAAACACCACATTATAAACCCCGTGAGCCGAAGTTTGTCTGGTTCTACCAAAACCACAGTTCATCCCTGCTAAAGTTTGAATTTCAAGGGCAATATGCTCAATGATATGTCCCATCCAAGTCCCATCTTCAACCCTTTGAAAAAATCCACCGGGAACTCCGGGGCTGCATCGGTGAGCATACATAGTAGGAAACATGAGTTTTAATCTTTCCGAAAATCCATCTATTAAATTTGAAGGCATTTCTTCCATTTCCTCTAAATCAAGACGCATTACAATTAGCTTATGACGTCTTATGCTCCAATAATTGGGGCCATTCATTATTTTAATATCTATGATTTTCATTGTTTGGAATATTGCTTATACATTGTGCAAGAAAACAAAGAAATTCCACAAAAACAAGTACTAAAATGTGATAATTAAAAGAATTAAAATTATCAAAAAAAGTTCTTTCTTTTAGTGTTTAAACTAATCCAAACATTCCATCATGAGAAGAACGCCTGAATGATATTCCACAGAAACCACTCCATCATTGAGTACTTTATTACTACTACTGGTTTGGTGAGGAAATTCGATAGTTAGGTCATTGCAATTCCATACTAAATTACTTGTTACCAATCCTTCGACTTTATTGAGGGGGATTAGCGAAATATTGGTATTGGCTGCATAAAACTTTTTAAATCCAGAGAAAATGGGATAAATCTTTGAAAAATCGTCCAACATAGTCATCGTTATATTAGCTTGATAGCGGGCTAAAATGGCAATATTATTAATAAAATGGTCGCTTCTTTTTCCGGTTGCCCACACAATATTTACCGCAGAATAACCCTCATTCATTAAGTATTCAATTCCTTTTTCAAGATCAGTTTTATTTTGGTCGGGCAGATGTAACAACCTAGAGTGAGGAGGCAATAAAGCCTGAACTTCTTCGATGGATTGATGGTCGAAATCGCCAAGAACAACGTCGAATTTAACACCCAAATCCAACACTTTATTGAGGGCTCCATCTAACACTACAATATGCGGACTCCATTCCAACAATTGAGAAAGCAATTCATTGGAACAAGGCAATCCATTTGCAATAATGAGGGCAGGTTCTTGACCTTCGCGAACAATGTGGTGTGACGACATAATAAATTTAAGTTGAAGCCTTAAAAACCAATTTACAAAAAAATTGTTTAATTAAAGACATCAACAATTGACAAAAATAACTATAAATTTGCTGAAAAAACAACCACATTGAATACAAAAAAAGTTTCTATATTGCTACTATTGATTTCTTCATTTTTCGTTCAATGTAAGCAACAAACTCCAATACAAACCATGATACCAGAACAAATAAAAAACAACAAAGAATTAGAAATTGCGACACTAGCAGGCGGCTGTTTTTGGTGTATAGAAACCACTATGGCTCGACTTAAGGGCGTTGATACCGCTATGAGTGGTTACATTGGCGGACACGTTGAAAATCCAAGCTACGAAGCGGTTTGTAATGGTAACACAGGGCATGCAGAAGCTGTTCAGATTTATTACAATCCAACTATTATTGATTACCAAACATTGTTAACTGTGTTTTTTACATTACACAACCCTTGCACATTGAACCGTCAGGGAGGTGACATAGGCACACAATACCGTTCTGCTATATTTTATCACAACGATACTCAAAAAACAATAGCAGAAGCCTACATCAAAAAACTAGAAGCTGACAAAGTTTTTGAGGATCCTATTGTTACTCAATTAGAACCATTGAGCACTTTTTACTTAGCCGAAGATTACCATCAGAATTATTACAATTTAAATCGCGAAAGAAACAGCTATTGCACAGCTGTAATTGACCCAAAGGTTTCTAAACTTAGAAAGTCATTTTCGCATTTACTTAAAGATTAGTTAAACCATCTTAACAGCAAATCGGGATAAGAAATAACGGTAAAAATTACGCCATAAAGCGCTCCAAAAAAATGGGCATCATGGCCAATGGAGTCGTTTTGTTTTTTACCCATATAATATTCATACGCCAAATATAAAACGCCAAACAACCATGCATGCATTTTAATAGCGAAGTATAAGTAAATAGATTCAGTGGGTGCAAAAACAATAAAGCTAAATAGAAAAGCACTAACAGCACCTGAGGCCCCTATTGCTCTGTAGTTCCAATCCTCTTTGTGTTTAAAGTATGCAAACACACTACTACACACTATAGCCGACAAGTAAAAAAGTACGCCATAAATGATGTAATATGGACCGGCTATGTATTCAAAAATAACTGACAACGCATCCATAAAAAAGTAAAGCGTAAGCATATTAACGATAAGGTGCATGTAGTCGGCATGAATAAATCCGTGCCCTACCCATCTTATCCATTCCTTATTGTGATTTATTTTATAGGGATAGAAGGTTAGTTTTTCGAATAGTGCAGGGTTATTAAAAGCGAGGTAGGAGATTAATACCGTGACAGAGATTATTAAAATTATCATTTTTTATGTGGCAAAATAAGCATTAATTTGCGAGAAGTGAAAAGGATATTATTACTAAGTGATACGCATGGATGTATAGAGCCTGATATCATTAAACACTTTGACCAAGCCGATGAAATTTGGCATGCTGGCGATTGGACCAACAAGGATTTAAGTGATATAATGGAGAAAACCGGCAAAACAATAAGAGGCGTTTGGGGCAACGTAGATGGGCACGAATTAAGAGCAATTTATCCTTTACACCAACAGTTTACATGCGAAGGCATAAAAGTATGGATGACACATATTGGAGGATATCCAGGCAAGTACAACCCCAAAATCAAAGCTCAACTCATTAAATATCCACCTGATTTATTTATCTGTGGGCACAGTCACATATTAAAAGTAATGCGCGACCCTAAGGTTAACAATTTACTACACATTAATCCCGGAGCAGCAGGCAGACATGGCTTTCACATTATGCGAACAATGATAAAATTCGAAATCCATGAAAGCAAGATACAAAATGTAGCTGTTATAGAATTA
>JBIPNH010000115.1:0-7394 GCA_044373665.1 Bacteroidia bacterium | reverse complement strand
CAATCTAACTTGACGTTGGAAGAATTAAAAAAAAAAGTGATGAGTATATAGCCTCTGTCAAAGAGCTTAAGAACAAACGTTTGATTGATTCCAACAAACCAAAACATGGTGTGTTTGAGTCTGAATTAGCAACCAAAGAATATAAACTTCCAAAAATTCCTACCAAAGGATCCATTATTGTTGAGGATAATGCCAAACAGATTTCAATTCTTGAATTGGCTAAAGACGAAGAAACAGTCATTAAAATATCTGAGGACTTAATTAAACAAAGTTTACCTCCGATGGAACAAGTCCCTGCATTTAATGAAACAACATTAATTGCAGCAAACCAATCCTTCGGGAAGAGTAAGCAAATTGCACTCTCTTCTCTTTTTAAAATCCTGAAGTACGAAATAGATGGACACGATGTGAATGTTCATTTAACAAAGCAACAAATCGAAAAAATTGGCGACCATAAAATCGACTGGCAAATCTATTTAAGGGAATATTTTCAAATAAAGGAAATATCACTTAACTTTAATGAAGACAACACCGTTGAAGCCCCTAAAATTGCTTACACTTCGGCTGAACAATTTAAAGAAATGTATGATGAAAACAAGTCGATTCAAGAACTTGTTAAAACGTTCAATTTAAAAATCAAGTATTAATTTCGCTCGACTTATTGTATTGGTGATGATACATTTTCAAAGCTGTGATAATGGCTAAATATCCCCAAAAAGGAGCTGCTATTTTATCAAAATCAGTAAAGTTATTCAAAAAAGCATGCACATAATAGGTAAACAAACCAAGCATTGTAGCCGTTGCTAAACTCTTTACCCATGGCAATACGGTAGGATGATAAATGAGTCCCATTGCTAAGTAAATGGAACTTAAAAAAACCGCAACCCAGCTTAAAAATCCAATTAATCCCATTTCGGAAAGTGCATTAAAATATTCGCTGTGGGTATTCCCCAAATCTCCACTGTTTGTACTAATTAAGGTTAAACTTTCTGGCCTTTGAAAAGGGGCATATTGGAACGTATATGTTCCGGGGCCAAATCCAAAAACGGGTCTTTCTTTGAACATCAAAACGGCACATTGCCATCTGTTTACCCTTTCCAAATTTGAAGGATCTGTTGTAATATTAGAAACTGATTGAGCGTGTGATTCTATATCATCTGCACTCCCCTGCTTATTTTTTTCTAAACTGTATAACAACTGGTCTTGTTTTATCCAAGCAATTGATAAAATCAAAAGCAAAGCATACATCATGTGCTTGAAAGAAACTTTGAACTGCAATAGCACGTAAAAAAACAGTGCCGCCAACAAGCTTACCCATGAAGCACGTGTGTAAGAAAAAACAATTCCCACAACCAAAATAATAAAGATACTAAAAAACACTGATCGATAAATCCAATTAAAATTGAACAATTGACCACGCAATGCAAACATCAAAGCGACAGGAACCAAAAATGAAATATAGGCCGAATACATGGTGTGTTCCTGAAAAAAAGGCTTCATTATGTCATACCCCCACCCTCTTGAAAAATCCTCTCTTGCATGTTTTACCAAGGTATAAAAAACAACTATTACAGTTCCATATAACAAATAAGAAAGAAACTTCCTCATTAAACTTGGGTTCTTAAACAATTGGAGTAAGAAAAAATAAAAAACAACCATAAACCAAGTACGGGCCAAAAAGTACTTAAGAGAAACCATCGGCATTGAACTTGCAAATACGGTCACAAACATCCATAACCAATTAATGATTATAAAAAGAATTAAAGGGTTTTTGAAAAAAGAAATATTGACTTCACCATTTATAAACAACTGAATACCGTACACAAGAAACAAAAGCCAAATCATAGGCTCTGTTGGCAATGACAAGCCAAAGCCCCCTCCTACATCGTCAACAAACAATGAGAAAGGAATTAAAAAACTCAGTATTAATGTGTAAAAAACCGGTCTGTAAACACAAATATAAACTGCAACTAGCGCAACGGGCAATAGCAGCATTTCATAAACCCCAAAAAACAAAGAAATGCCTGTAATAGCAATAAAAAGTAACCCAATTGCATAGATTACTTGGTTTGATTTTTCTTTGAAATGGATGTTTAGATAATTCAAATTAAACAGACTTGGTCGTTTGAATTTTTTCGTAAATGGCAAAAAGTAAAGCAGAAAATAAAATGGTTGCGATAAGTGTTACCAAAACTATTAATTTTCTGACAGGATAAGCGCGTTGTTCAGCAACATCAGCTCCACTTACCGTAAATTTATTATTCAATGTTTCCTTAACATCCACCTCGGCTCTTTCAAATTTGGCTTTCAGTGCAGAAAAACGTTCAAGTTCCAAAAGTAAAGTTTCAGACAAGGATGTAAAATTACCACCATGTTGAGCTAAATTCTTTTGTTGCTCCATCAAGTCTAATACTTTGTTCATATTTCCTGCAGCTCTAGCTTTGTATATTTCCTCAGAAACTGCTCTGGTTTGTTCAATATAGTTAGTTACCCCTTCCAAACCAAGCTTATACATATCTTCTTTAATTTTTGTAATTTCATTTTCTTTGGCAACCATTTGACGTTTAATAATTTCCAAAGCAGGAATAGCAACATCCAATTGAATTTCGTTTTTGATAGAATCGTATAAATCTAAAATACCGTTTGCCATTTTGGCGGCCATTTCTGGATTTTCATCCATAACATCTACTTTAATAGAAAGGTATCTAGTTCTGGAAAACTTAAAATTTGAACTGATTTTTTCATTTAACCTTGTTTTTTTCAAATTACTTTTTGGATCAATTTTATAATGTTCCATCAACTTGTAATTCCTGATTAAACGTTCAGTTAGCTTAGAAGATTGCAATATTTGTAAGGCTTTTTCTGCTTCCTCTTCTGCTCCAAACTCCAATACATCCTTTTGTCTTTGGTTTAATTCCGCTAACAAAGCATTACTAATGGAATTGTTAGTCGTTGGATAAAAAACAACTGTTGACTGATATTTGGGTGTAATCATAAACGACACAACCGAAGAAATTACTATTGCCAAGACAGACAATACAATAAACTGTTTTCTCCATCTGTAAAAAAGAGAAACAACATCAGCAAAAGTTATAATACCACTTGAAGGTTTTTCGAAAGAATTTTCCATGCTCAATAAATGAAACGCAAAAATAAGAATTTTAAGCAATTCTCAAGGCTAACTTAATTTAAAGTATTTTATTGTGCCTTATTTTTTAAGAAATTAACAAAAGTATGTGGATTTATTAACCTCAACAGAATAGACAAAAGGACAGAAAAAATGGCAAACAAGCCCAAACTTAGTACGGTATTACCTATTGCTTTTACAAAAAAGAAAATCCCAAAAAGGCAAATCACAAAAAGCCCGTAACGCGTTACCAAGCTTAGAGATACCTTGAATTGGAACAAATGGAAACATCTAAACAAACAAAGGAGTGCAAATACACTTTGTGTCACCAAAGTTGCTACAGCTGCTCCGAGTATATTGTATGAGGGAATAAGAATAAAGTTTAACAATAAATTAACCATCAAAGCAATTGCCGCAAACAAAATCAGGTAATAAATATCCTTTTGTGCTGTCAATAAGGTGCTAAAAACAAAAATTAATGCCATAGGAATAAAGCTGAGCATGATTATTTTAAAAGTTTGCGAAGAATATTGCCATACTGCAACATCAGCATAATCGTACATCATTTTCATTATTCTTTCGTTGTAAAACATTGAACCCATTCCAACAACCAAGGCGGTCAATAACAAAATAGTCGTTGCAGTTTTGGTGAGAGGCTTAATATCTTCATTGTTAGTTAGCAATTTGGCGAACATAGGGAGCAGCAATCCTGCAAAAAGCATGGCAAACATGGAGGAGGCATCCAAAAAACGATAACTCTGAGCATACAATGATGAGTAATAATTAGGATTGTCTAAAAGAATGTTCATCAGCACGACATCCACACGAGTATATAACCCCATAAGGGCAAACAAAAGCGCAAAAGGGAGACTTTTTCTAATAAGCATTTTCACTTCAGCTGTATTGACCTTGTAGGCCATTGCTCGAATTTCAGCATAAAATTTAATATTGTAATACAGGGCAATAAGTAATGTAACGCACAAGGCTAACAATTGTGCCGATGCAAAATAATAAACGTTTATCCATTGAAACCAATACAGTAAGACACACAAAATAATTCCAAAAAACTTATCGCTCACCGACAAAAAGCTATCTATCTTGTAATGATGAAGACCGTTGATATTACTCCTAAAATAAAGAATGAATGAAGTTATAATTTGACTAGCAGCCACTATCATAAGTAAAGACACATTCACTTGTTTGGCCCAACCTAAAGTTAAGACAATGCCGAAATAGACTAATGACAAAATCAGTTTGAGCCCAATCAATGTTTTAAGGTTTTTTTTAAAGAACAATGGATCAGAGGCAACGTGTGTATTGTTAAAACTTTGAATACCGATATCTAGGAGAACCCCAAACACCAAAGACAAGTTGAGAACAATATAATATTCACCATAAGCAGTCCCCAATAAATTGTTGGCCATTCTATCTATCAATAAAATCCAAACAGGTTTGACAACCAAATTAAGACCTTGTAACAGAAATAAATTTTTTAGAAATAATGACCTCATTAATTGTTACAAAAAAACAATAATTAATAGACATTTCAATGACAAATTATTCACTCACATTCATTGTAAGCATTCGATAAAACTAAGATAGATTAGATAATATCAACGAAACATTTTGATAATTTAAAATTATCGATTACATTTGCCAATAAACAACATATTAAAATACCATGGGAAGAGGAGATCAACGTACAAAGAAAGGTAAAATTACAGCTGGCACATACGGCGTAAGTAGACCAAGACCAGTTGCCAAAGCAACTCCGTCTAAAGCTGAAGCAAAAGCCGCTGCACCAAAAACAGTAAAAGTAAAAGCAGAGCCAAAAGCAAAAGCTAAAGTAAAAAAAGCCAAAGATTAATTTAAAGAACAATCACTTATTTAAAAATGCTAAATTGGCTTCTCTGAGATAGACCAATTTAGCATTTTTTTATTCACATACATGACCACACAAGATACCATCGAAGAAGAAGACATAGACCTTTACGAACACCATCGCTTTATTGCAGACAAGGGACAAACTCCTATGCGTTTGGACAAGTTCGTTACAATGAGAATTGAAAATGCGACTAGAACACGTGTTCAAAAAGGCATTGACATCGGCAGTATTTTAGTTAATGACCGCCCATCCAAAAGTAATTATGCGATTAAACCCCATGATATTGTTACAGTTGTTCTTCCTAATTCCCCGCGTAACCCCGAACTAATTCCTGAAAACATTCCTTTAAATATTATTTATGAAGACGATGAATTATTATTAGTTAACAAAAATGCAGGATTAGTAGTTCATCCAGGATTTAATAATTACTCAGGAACATTAATCAATGCCTTGGTTTATCATTTCCAAAACTTACCTGCTTTCTCGTCAGACCAAAGACCGGGATTAGTACACCGAATAGACAAAGACACAAGTGGTTTATTAATTGTTGCCAAAACCGAGGATTCTATGGTGCAGCTTGCTAAGCAATTTTTCGACCACAGCATTAAAAGAATTTATAAAGCTATCGTTTGGGGCGATTTGAAAAAAGACAGTGATACCATTGTTGGAAATATAGCTCGAGATGTTCGCGACCGTAGACTCTCTGCTGTGTTTGCAGACCCTGCCGTTGGTAAACATGCTGTTACCCATTACCGAGTTTTAGAAAGATTTGGATTTTGTACCCTTATTGAATGTCAGCTGGAAACAGGACGAACTCACCAAATACGAGCACACATGAGACACATCGGACATACCTTATTTGCTGATGATGCTTATGGCGGAAAAAAAGTAATGGTACAAAGTAAAATGCCCAAGTTTGACACTTTCATCAACAACTGTTTTCAAATCCTGTCAAGACAAGCGTTACACGCTCAAACTCTTGGATTTATTCACCCTCAAACGAAGGAGTTTATGAATTTTGAAACAGAATTACCCGAAGATATGAGTCAGCTCCTTGAAAAATTCAGAGCTTACGTTCAGCAGAATTATTAGTTTGAAAGCACCAATTCGCGAAGCATGGCTAGTGCCATGTTACTCGACCTGCCTATTACATTGCTTCGGTCTCCGATAAAGTGAAAGGTTTGTACAATGGTTTTTTGTGCCGATGATACACCTATAACTACTGTACCAACCGGTTTTTCCTCACTACCCCCACCTGGACCTGCTATACCTGACACGGCAATTGAAAAATCTGTTTGCAATCTTTCCCTAACCCCAGTTGCCATTTGCTCAACAACTGGTTCACTAACCGCTCCAACTGTTTCAAACAAAATAGATTCAACACCCAATTGATGGTGTTTTACTGAATTACTATAGCTTATAACAGAACCCACAAAAAACTGAGAAGCGCCTGACAATTGGGTTAACTGTTGTGAAATAAATCCACCTGTACAACTTTCCGCAATACTCAAGGTAAAATGATTTTTAATTAGCAATTGTGAAACGATTTCTGGAAAGGTTAAATCATTCTCTGCAATTACCCCTTCTTTGATAATTTCCTTAATTTTGTTAGCATATATCTCAATTTCATCAACAATAGATTCATCATGTGAGCTAGCACCAGTCAACCTCAATCTAACTACATTCAGATTGGGCAAATAGGCTAACTTGATAGTTGGAGGCAATGCCTCTTCTACCTCTTTAATTTTCAGAGCCAGTAAAGATTCGGGAATATTAAAAGTAACCATTGTTTTGTAATACAAGGGTGATTGAGAAAATTTTTCCTTGATAAGAGGCAATGCTTTTAATTCAAAAATTCGTTTCATTTCATAAGGCACGCCGGGTAAACTAATAATAACCGCACCCTCTTTTTCGAACCACATTCCGGGAGCTGTTCCCCATTCATTGTATAAGGTTACACACGAGTCGGGCAATTCGGCTTGCATTACATTAATTTCGAGCATTTTACGACTTCTTTTTTCAAAAAAAAGCTCCAATTGCTGAACAACACCTTGGTCTATCCGCCATCCTGTATTAAAAAACTTAGCTAATGTTTTTTTGGTAATATCATCCTTGGTTGGTCCAAGACCTCCTGTTAAAATAATTAATTGTGACCTTTTTAAACTTTGTTCTAATTGGTGTATGATATCCTCTTCGGTGTCACTAATACATGTTTTAGATTTAACTTCAATATTGTTCTTAAACAACAATTGTCCCAACCAAGCACTGTTTGTGTCAACCACTTGACCAAGCAATAACTCATCCCCTATCGTTATTATTTCAGCTTTCATTTCAATTGCAAATATTCATTAATTAATTCATTTAACTATTATCTTAATTTGG
>JBIPNH010000114.1:0-7443 GCA_044373665.1 Bacteroidia bacterium | reverse complement strand
GTCGCCGAAATTCCATTCATATTTTAAAGCATCCATATCAACACCATAAACGATAGGTTTAGAAACAAAGTCAACTTTTGCATTTGGTAATTTTGGTGAAGTTGGGCCATAAACAAAGTCCGCGATTGGTATTTCTAACACTTTAACAAATTCATCATTTTCACTGCTGTCTACACAACCATCTTGATTGTAACCATATAATTTCACCTTGTAGTTTCCATAACGGTTGTAAATATAATTAGGGTGAATTTCGTTTGAGATACCACCATCTCCAAATTTCCAGAAATATCTAACTGCATTTTCAGATTGGTTGGTAAACGTTATATTCCCTTTTTCACAAGAGACAATTGGTGTTTTTTTGAATTTAACCACCATTTTAGGACTTAATTTAATGTCTTTTTCTGTACTATCTGAACAAGAATAAGCATTATTAACAATTAATTTAACGCGGTATAAAGTATCATTTTTTGCAGAATATGTCAATTGAGTATTCAAGTCATATTGATTATAATATTGATTTTCGTTGATTAACCAAGTGTTTGCTTTAAAGTTTTTAGATTGGTTTACGAATTTGAATAAACCATCATCACAAACATCTGGACGGTTAGATATAAAATCAGCTTTTGGTTTAGGATAAACAATAACATTACCATAAGCAGTATCTTTACAATTCAAATATTGTCTGATCATTTGAATTTTTGGTTGGTAAATCAATTCTTGAGAAGCATTATGGAAAGAATGGGTTACTTTTTCTGTATTAAAGAATACTTTGTTATCTCCCATGTCCCAAGAAAGAACTTTAAATTTAGATGAACCATTTTCGAAATTAACATTTAAGTCAGTACAACCAAATGCATTTTCAATATTGATTTTCTCAACAGGTTTGTTTACGAGATAAACATTTTTGTTTAAAGTATCTTTACAACCAATTGCCGAGGTAACAAACAATCCAACATTGATTATAGAATCTCTTCTTGTAAATGGATTTAATGTGGCACTAAAGGTTGGATTAACAGCCAAACTGGTTTGGGTTTTTCCAAATCTCCACATGAAGCTAGAAGCCCCATATGAATTGTTAGTCATTTTCACGTTATCTGAAGAACATAAAGAGTCTTTAGAGAATACAAAATCAGCTTTTGGTTTACCCATTACAATTACATTTTTAGAAACTACATCGCTCAAACATCCGAATGGAGAAGTAACTTGATGGTAAATAGTGTAAGTAGTGTCAAACAAATAGATACCTGCCAATTTAATACCCTCAACAGCCTTACCTGTATTTAATGAATTTGAAGTTCCCCAAAAGTAAGTAGAAGCATTTTGAGATTGGTCTGTTACTGTTACTTGAGTAGCCGCACAAATTTTATCAGAAGACAATTTAAAATCTGCAAATGGCTTTGGACGAACGGTAATTACTGCGCTAACTGTGTCTTTACAATTGTTTTGAGTTGTTGCGATGTAAGAGATATTATACAATTTATTGCTGTTAGTATTGTTTACAAATACAAATGAATCATTTTTTTGTGCAGAATAGTGTAATGAATTGAAATCCCAATAGTGAGAAATAACTGAAGAATCTTTACCGAAAGACTGATTGTTGGTTTTAACCGTAAAAGGAGTACATCCTGAATTTGCATTTACAGCAAAAGTTGCAACCGGTTTAGCATAAACATAGGCGTATCCAATGGCAGTATCTACACAATTGTATTGATTTTTTCCAATTAAAGTTATTTTATAAGAAGTATCACGTCTTACCGAAGATTTAAAATTAACATTAGAGTTCAAGCTGTTGGCGGTTGAACCATTTCCAAAGTTCCAATTAAAGGTCATTGAAGTAATGTTTCCGTTGTTTCCCGGTTTAGACAAGTTAAGCGTTGATGTTTTTAATTCATAACAAGCTTTGTCTTTATTCAAAGTGAATTTTACATTTGGATTAGGACGAACTGTAATGGTTCTGTTTGCAGAATTAACACATCCGTTTTGAGAAGTTACTTTTAAAACTACAGAATACACAGAATCAACTGTATTAGAAGCTACAAATACATGTTGCAAATCTTTTTGAGTAGATTGAGTTTGGTTAATTTGCCATAAATAACTCAATGAGCTAGTTGGTTTATCATTATTGGTAATTGAATTATTGGAAAATGAAACATTCAATGGACCACAACCAACGGTTTTGTCTGCAACAAAAATAGCTTTAGGAGCTGCAAACACTTTCACTTTAGTAGAGGTAGTGTCCGCACAACCCACCCAGTTTTTAACGCTTAATTGAACATTATAAAGAGTATCATTGGTTAAAGAAGCCGCATAATTAACAGATGGATTTTTCAAAGTAGAGGTTTGTCCATTACCAAGCGTCCATTTGTATTGATTTGCGAATGTAGTTCCATTAACAAAATTAACACGCAAAACACCGCAACCAGAGTCTAAGTTATTGATAGCCGCTACAGGATTAGCAGGCGTAAAAAATACTTTTTCTAAAGTATCAGATTGACAAGAAGAAGCACTTGTAACGATTAGTTTCAAACGAGCTATTGAAGTATCATTAGATAATAATATATCATTAATAGAGGCCGTTTTAGACAACAATGAATCATTTAAATACCAAGTATTCGAACTGCTATACAAAGATGAGTTTGTTATTATGAAAGAAGCAGGTGCACAGGCATATAATTTATTAATATTAAAAACAGCTTTTGCTCCCGGTTTGATTTTTACAGATTGGAAAGCAGTATCAGCGCATCCATTGCCTGTTCCAGAAATTAAACGAACAGTAAAAGTTCCTGTTGTTTTGTAAGCATATTTTAATGTATTCAAATTAGAAGTTTGGAAGGTTTGATTATCACCCATGTTCCATTTGAATACATTACTGTTAATAGATTGGTTAACAAAAGAGATAGAATCAAAAGTACAAGAGGCTGTATCGGCTGTAAAACTAGCAACAGGCAATCCATACACTGTGAAAGTTCTTTTGAATGTATCGGTTCCACAAGAATCGTTTACAACAAGAACGACTTCATAATTTCCAGGTGTTGTATAAACTTTAGAGGCAGGATTTTTTTGAGTGCTTGTCGTATTGTCTCCAAAATTCCAAGAATAAGTTGGATTAACAAAATAAGAATTAGTAGTATTGGTAAATGAAACCTTTAAAGGAGTACAACCACTTGCTATTGATGCAAATTGTGCTTTAGGCTTGCCATTTACTCTAAAATTTTTGCTTAATGTAGATTGTCCGCACTTGTTACTTACTCTCAATGAAATTGAATGTGTACCTACTTTAGTAAAGGTATAATTTAAGATAGAATCTTTGAAAGTATAAGTTGAAGTCCCTTCAGTAACTTTCCATTCTCTAGTAATCCCTCTTCCTTTAGAAGTATCTTTTAATGTAACACTTAATGGATTACAACCTCTGTCTTGGTTAAATGAGAATAAGGCTTTAGGATTGTAAAAAACACTGATTTTATTTTTGAATGTATCAACACCACAAGCATTTTTAGCAATTAAAGTAATAGTATAATCACCTTCTTTAGCATATTTGTGGTTTTGAGATGCTTTACTTGTAGTCCAACCGATTGTAGTGCCATCACCAAAATTCCAGAAATATTCTTTCAAATCTGGCATTAAACAATATTTATCATTCGATAAATTGTGAAACAAATGGCTTTTAGTAGGATCACATGTAACATCCACAGCCCATAAAGCTTTGTCTTTGTCGCTAATGTCAACTGGATTCCATGTGGTAAACGAAGAACCACAAACATTCCTTGCTGTCAACTTAATAACACCACCGCACATCCCTTTAGTGTAAGTGTGATAAATGGTGTCATTGCTAGCTGTGTAAGGTAAGTTTTGTGATTCCCCATCACCCCATTCTAATAAAAACTGTGTTAAGTTGGAGATATTATAAGAATTATTAACAATTCTTAATTGGTGCGGAACACACCCTCTGTTGTTTCCAGATGGTGGTCCGATGATACCCGCTGTTGGGATTCTTTGGTTTACTATTGTTCCATAAACCGTGTCGATACAATTACCATTAGTAGTTACAATTTTAACTTCAAATGAGCCAAGTGAACGATACAAATGTTGTTTGATAGTATTGGGTGCTAAATTGCTAAATGAAGTATCGACATTTCCATCACCCCATATAATACGCAATTGCTTTAATGTGTCCGCAGAGGAGAACTTGATACGGAATGTATCAGGATCGTTCTGAAACATTAAACAATTCACCCATTGTGGCGAGTGTGACCCAAATGTACTTTGGTCGATGATTGTCTTCGCATTAGTGGTTACAGTAACCGTACTTGCACTGGTAGAATCCACACATCCTGAAGAGTCTCTAACGAACAACTTAATAGTGTTGGCGCCGGTTTTCTTTAATAACACTTCAATAGAATCAAGACCCAAAGTCGTATCTATTGTTTTGCCATTAACCTTCCACCAATACTTAGCAGAGGTGTTAAACGTACCTGTAGATGTGTTTTTAATACTAAGCACGTTGGGTAACCCGCAAGTATTTGATACTACATAGGTGAAATTAGGAGTGACTGAACAGGCGTAAGTACTTGTACTTACTACTAAAAACGTCACTAAAGCGACTAAAACTGAACTAAATTTTTTTGCCATAGCATTTTATTATCTATATCTAAATTAGACATGATTTCAATAAATAACTATGATTAAAAAAAAATTAAAAAAAAATTTTAAAAATTTTTAATTGCTTTATTTTAAAGAACTTAAATACCCCAAATTGACCAAAAACAACACAACCAACCTACACTTGTTTATCTTTTTGCAAAATTACTTAAACAAAATTATAGTTTAAATTCTAGCCCAATCAAAAAATTTCTCAAAGCTTGCGGATAAAAAAATCGCTCCTCGACCAAGGTACCACTGTAGGCATATTTGAAGGTGTAACCATTGTTGCTGTATTTAACACCTAATAGGTTGTTTACCATAAGCTTTAAACTGAGTGAATTTACTCCCTTTACTTTTACCTGCTTCTGTGCAACAAAGTCGAACAAGCCAAATGGCTTAATTATATGGTTACTGTTTCCTGTGTTATCTAAATATTGTTTCCCTACATATTTATATGACAATGTCATTTGACAATCTTTTACATGCTTGTCTGTAATCGACCCAAATAAAATCACATTAGGAGAATAGGCTATAGGCGTATTAGTGTATTCTGTTCTTACTTCCGAAAAATCTAAATAATCATAATACACATCGGTAAACTTTTTAATCCTGTTATCACTGAATGATACATTACCCTCAAACCAAACCTTTTTAATCATTTCTACTTTCCCTAACAACTCCACTCCTCTTCTATAGCTCTCTGGCACATTTGTTCTTAAACTTGCTCCTACATCGTTTAACTGCCCTGTTAATATCAACTGATTTCTGTAATCCATCTGGTATAAGTTAATTTGAAAGAATCTATTCTTCTTTGTATAGATATATCCTAACTCTAAATCTCTTAAGTTCTCATGCTTTGGTATAATCAACCTTAAATGGTCTGTAAAATCACTTCTAACTGGTTCTCTATTCGCAACACTATAACTTGAATAGACATGAGAATACTTATTTATATCATAAACAGCGGCTAACTTGGGATTTATGAAATTGTATTTTTCATTAAAACCAATATTCTTTAGGTAATTGTCAACCCCTTTTGATTGATATTGAATCAACCTCGCTTGTATCTCTCCCTCTACTTTGAGTTTTTTGCTTATTTGATAATTGGCTTTTACAAAACTGTTAAACTCCTCCTTTAAACTTGAATTGTTATAATACCTGTATTTATTTCCAAAGGCTTGTCCAAATTCGGCCCAAATAACATCTCCAAAATGTTTTCCATCATATCGCGATACATTGACACCCACATCAACCCCTAATTTGTTCTTTTGATACGACAAACTTGTAAAATTGCCATAAAACAAGTTATCCAACCATCTTTGACGAATCAAATCACTTGAATTAAAAGTATCATTATTAAGAACCAAATCATTCACACCATATTTTGAAAAGGACTCTCCCGCCTTGAATTCCTCATAATAACCCTTACCTGTTGTTAAAAAGAAGGTTGCTTTTAACTTAAGGTGTGGTTTAATATCATATAAGAAATGAAGTTGGTGGTGGTTTTGCCAATAATTGTCTGTTTGATTGGGATAGGTATAATTGTTATAGGTTCTACTACTGTTTAACAACCTTGTTCTTTCGGCTTCGTCCAAACCATTTCTATCGGCAAAGTCATTCATCCCTTGTACATCACCATTGACCCTGCTTTCTGGTGTACCATACCACGACTGATAGGTTTTTTCTTTGCCTCCAAAACTTACAAAATGCAATTGCATCTGTTTTTTACTGTAGGCTAAATTAAATTGAAAGGCACTCAAATCTGATGAGGCACGGTCGATATAGCCATCACTTTTCAGTTTTGACAATCGACCTGAAAAAGTAAAGTTATTGATAGTCCCTGTTCCAAACATTAAACTTGTTTTACTGGTATTAAACGACCCAACGGATTGGTTTACATGTAAAAAAGGCTGTGTATTTTGTTCAATATTAGAGATATTAATATTTGCCCCAAATGCACCAATTCCATTGGTACTTGAACCAACACCTCTTTGAACCTGCACACTCGATGTTGAACTTGCCAAGTCGGGCATATTAACCCAAAACACGCCATGACTTTCGGCATCATTAATAGGAACCCCATTTATATTTACATTAATACGTGTTCCATCTGCCCCTCTTATTCTTAATCCTGTATACCCTATTCCATTTCCTGCGTCACTCGTCGAGAACGCTGAAGGTGTTTGTGAAACAAGGTAAGTAAAATCTTGACCCAAATTTCTTTCATTCAGTTGTTTTGCACTCAATTTAGTGTAAACAAACCCCGACTTTGCAGGTGCAGAAATTGCCCTTAAAATAAAACCGGGTTGTTCTGCTAAATTTTCTCTTAACACTATATTGTATCGTCCCGATTGGTTAATATTTATCGAATAAGTTGAATCATAATAACCTAAGGCATACAATTTAACAAGATACTGCCCCACGGGCAATTTCACTGATTGTGACGACTGTGCATAATAACGGTCCTTTCCAGAAGTTGGCAACAAAAGCACAGTTGCATTTTCAATTACATTGGAATCGGATTGAAGAACGTTAAAAACGACATTAACTTTTTCTGACTTTTGAGCGAATAAAACGACATTAATCAGAAAGATGGCGAGCATTAAAACTATTTTTTTCATGTATATTTTTGAATAAATAGTTTTGGAATGCTGTTGATGCTAAATAATAAGCACTAACCATTCTGTTTGTTTTCCTTGACGCAGCTATTACGCTTATCCAAGTACAGTGGGTATCATCTCAGCTTTGTATTTTCACATACAAGAGCACCCCAAAACATGCTGCAAATATAAGTGTAAAATA
>JBIPNH010000021.1:0-26348 GCA_044373665.1 Bacteroidia bacterium | reverse complement strand
TGTTCAGCAGGTACACATCTGTTGATCATTCCCCATTCAAGTGCTTGTTTTGCAGTAACTTTACTTCCCATCGTGCTTAACTCAAAGGCACGAGCACTGCCCACTAGACGCGGTAAGAAAAAAGAAGAACCACTGTCAAGCACTAACCCCACATTTATAAAGACTTCAATTAAACTCGCTTGCTCAGAGGCAATAATAAAGTCAGAAGCCAAGGCAAGCGAACATCCTGCACCCGCGGCAACCCCATTTAACTTGCAAATAATAGGTTTAGGCATATTGCGCATTTCGCGAATAATAGGATTGTAACGTTTATGCAATGAATCAATAAAAGAACGTTTTTCTGCTCCTGCAATTGCTTTTAAATCTTGACCACTACAAAAAGCTTTTCCAGATCCAGTAAGAACAACAACTCTGGTTTCAGGGTCTTTTTTTGCTTGTTTTAAAGCATCTTGTAATTCGTAACTTTGTTCATCATTAAAGGCATTAAAAACATCGGGTCTGTTCAGAGTGATGGTTGTAACGTTGTCTTTTTTTTCAAACAGGAGGCAATTGTATGTCATGAACTACAAATGTAATATAAATTTTATTTTTTCACAAATTGGTGTTTGGTTAATGGTTAATAGTTAATAGTTAATGGTTATTGGTAGAGACGCCTTGCGAGGCGTCTGTAAGATTTCACGCCATGCAGAGGGAGGTTAATAGTTAATGGTAGAGACGCCATGCTTGGCGTCTCTCTAACAATATAATTTAAATGGTATTAATGCTAAAGTGAAATGATGTCTATTGTCATTCTTGATTCTTTAATCATGTAATAATTGGTTTTTATTTTATAATTATTAATGTCACAATGTTAAATAAATTGCCCTCATAAACGGAATGTATTTACTCGCATTTAGTTTTATAATTTAAAAATAATATCAAAATGACAATCTTAGAAAAAGCAATCGAATCTTGTATCAAATGTATGAACATTTGCGAAATGAATATTAAAAATGGACATAATTCAGGGAATTTTGCTTTTATACACCATTGTAGGGATTGTGCAGATGTTTGTAACCTTTGTGTTAGATTAAGTGCGCGAGATTCTGTTTACACTAAAAAAATGATGGCATTGTGTGTCGAAATTTGTAATGTTTGCTCTGTAGAATGTCATAAAAATGAAGCCCATCATCCAACCTCCATGGCTTGTGCGATGGTCTGTTTGAAATGTGCCGAGGATTGCAAAAATTATATACAAGAAGCCATTAAAAATGATGTTGCAATGGTGATGTAGTCATCAAGTTTGTTCAATAAAAAAGCCCTAGTATTAGGGCTTTTTTATTAGTTATAATTTGAATAAGGTTATTCGCCAATTTTAGCTACTACGTCCATTAAATCATTGCTGATTCCTGTAAAGCTAAATCCTCCGTCGTGAAACAAGTTTTGCATTGTTACGTAACGGGTGTAATCGCTAAACAATGAAATACAGTATTCTGCACACGATTCAGCGCTCGCATTACCTAATGGACTCATTTTATCAGCATAGGTATAAAAAGCATCAAAACCACCAACACCACTACCTGCGGTTGTCATAGTTGGACTTTGACTGATCGTATTTACTCTAACTTTTTTGGCTTTACCAAAATGGTATCCAAAACTTCTTGCAAAACTCTCCAATAAAGATTTTGCTTCTGCCATTTCATTGTAATCAGGGAATACTCTTTGAGCTGCAATATAAGTTAAGCCCACTATACTTCCCCAATCATTCATTGCATCTTTTTGATATAAAGTCTGCATCAACCTATGAAAAGAAATTGCAGAAATATCAAGTGTTTTGTGCATGAAATCATAATTAAGGTCGGTGTAAGGGTTCTTTTTTCTTACATTTAAACTCATGCCTATGCTGTGTAATACAAAATCCAATTTACCAAATTTAGCGACAGCAGCATCAATTAATTTAGTCATGTCTTCCTGAACTGATACGTCGCAAGGAATAACTTCCGAATTGGTTTTTTCTGCCAACTCATTAATCGTTCCCATTCTCAATGCAATTGGGGCATTGGTCAAAATAAACTCAGCACCTTCTTTGTGAGCTAATTCTGCCACTTTCCATGCGATAGATTTGGTGTCTAGTGCACCAAAAATAATTCCTTTTTTTCCTTTTAATATCATACGTCTAATTAATTTGCAAGTTTAATAATAGGAACCGAGATTTCTAAATCATTTTCGTCTAAACATCTCAATATGTAAATTCCCTCTGGTAAATGTTCAATATTGATACTCATATCATCTGTTTTGTTTACAGAAAATGATTTTCCACTTCGGTCGAAAATCATAAAGGAATGAAGCGATTCTTGATTGAATCTAACAATACCTGTGCTTGGATTTGGGTAAAATTGAACGTTGTTTTTTGTGTTTGATTGAATTCTATTAGTGTGTTTAACAAAAGCCTTTGAAGCAGCACCCAAATTATAGTATGACCCCGAAGCTGTTGTTTCTTTTTTGATAGTATATACAAAGTAAGTGTAATCGCCGCCCACGTAATTGCTAGAATCGGTGTATACGGTGTCTTTGATAATGTAGGGTGTCGCTTTTATATAGATGTTTTTAGTCGTATCGACTCTGTAAACAGCGTATCCATCAAAGTCGCCTTTGGGTTTGTTCCATTTTAATGAAACTCTTTTGTTTACGCTAGTAGCGGTTAGACCTTTTACTGCTGGTAAATGTCTGTTGCATAAGCTTGGGTCGCCCATTAAAGCCATGTGTACAGAATTGCCTGAACCATTAAAACCACCATCGAAGTAAAAAGTAGTGTTGTTAAAGGATTCTACAGTCCCGAATCCGATGTTTTTACCTAATCCCATGGTGTGGATATACCATTTTGGAATACCACCCCAAAAAGAGGCCAATGAACCTTTTGCTAGTGGAGCTCTCAAAAAGTTATTGGCAATATCCCAATCCCCAAAATAGCTTCCTGCCAAAATTGTAAAAATAGTTTTGATAGAGTCGTTTACAAAACTGTTGGTGTTCCCAATTCCATTGCATGAACTGTAACTGCCTGCGCCGCATCCGTATGACCACAAGTAACTGTTGCTTTTTAAAGTTGTAATATAATCTTTGTTTTCAAAAATACTGTCTTTAGAAAAGAAGCCTGAAAAATTATGATAGCCAGTAGAAGCCAAGTTGAGCGATGTAAAATTGTTGTCTATTAATGCTCTTTCTGTCGTTTTCGATTGTCCTGTTCTCCACAAATGGTTTCTGTTAAGGTAGTTTTTTGTTAAAACAGTGTCCGATTTTCCAAAAGCTGTCATGCCAAATAAATCCACTCTTCCCACTTCTAGCTCAACTTTTGAGGGGAATTTTACATGGTCAAACTTGCCATCACCACGTAAATTATGATGTCTTGTTTGCGCGCCAGTTGTCATCACCACTGAATTGTCTGTCCAATCTCTGTCAATATCGCCATAATACCCATCTGCAGGCCAAGCACCTGTGTGATTGCCGCTTCCTTCTACGTGTCCATCTGGTGGAGGGAAATTAGAGCCATCACCAGTGTAACCGCCTGAATAAGGAACAGGAACATGTCCAAGTATAAATAATGTTGTTACAGGTTTGTTTTTTCTTGCGTTAATATGAGATTTAAGTTTGTTTTTAACTTGAATGGCAGTAGATGTTCTTTTTACATATAGTTTACTTACTTGCCAACCTTCAGCTTCTAAATCATTACTAAGTCTGTTTATTTCAAATGCTAAAGGAACCAAATAGTTGCTGTCTATCAATAACACAATACCACCTTTGTATGGCGTTTCTTTCAATTCATTGCCAGCGTACAAATAACCAAAAGATTCGGCATTATTGCCAGTCGCCGTAACAATTCTGTATTCACATGATTGTCCTTTTTTTGCATTAATGTCTTTGTAGGAAGTTGCGGTGGATGTCAGTGTTGCAATTGGATTTCCCCAATCATATTTGTGTAAACTGTCTCTTTTGTAAATAAATATTTGTCCAGTAAATGCACCCGGCATGGCAGGCCAAGTAAGGTTGATGCCACTTGCATCTGCTGTGGCGTTAATCATTAAGACTTGTGTTTTGGCTATTTGCGCTTCAACCTGAAGTAAGCCCAAAAGGGTCAGTGTGAAAATTAGTAAACTTTTTTTCATTTGTAAATTTAATTTTTTAATAATAATTCAGCTTTGAATTGTTGATTGTGTTGAATAAGTAAAATGTATTTTCCCGAGCTTAAGTTTTCAATTGAAACAGGCGTATTTTCTTGAGTATAGCCAGATAAAAGTAATTTACCCTGAAGGTCGAAAATTCTGTAAATTGAGTTGATTTCTATTTGTTTATTAAAAGTAATGAATCCTGCACTCGGATTTGGGTAAAAGCTCAAATTGCTATTAACTTCAGCAACATTAACAGAGGTGTTTGCATTAATTACTTCAATATAGTTAGATTTAATGGTGTCTCTGAATCCTGCTAAATTTGTTCCTTTTAACCCCACGGAATATAAGCCTGCAATATCCATTACAATTTGAGGATTTGCAGAGTTTTTATTAGTGTTATTGACATATCGAACGCCATTATTGGGAGTTACGGTCCATTCATAAGTATTGCCAAAATTAGGCGTAGTTGTATTGCTAAACTTAAAGGTGTCAGTTTGTCTAAAGCCTTTAGTTTTGTTGACATTAAAGTTAACCCTTGGTCCCAATAAGGATGGTTGTGGTTTTCTGTAAATATCTCTGTAGCGAATAATATTAGGAACAAATTGATTGTTCAAATTGGTGCCTGTAACTTCTAAAACCGGAATTTTTTCAGTTTTGCTCAACCATTTATACTCAATTCGGCTGTTAGGAAACCCAACAGTTAAAGCGGACTGTCCAGGAATAGCCAAACGCAATGAGTCAATTTCTTCAACTCTTGATTTTACTTTAATACAATTAACTGCATTGGCATAAGGAGTGCTAATAACTCCCCAACCTTCAACGGTGTTTATACGGTATCCTTTTTGCTCAAAATTGCCGACATTGAAAAAAGAAACGCCAAATGGAGTTACTACTTTAAAAGTCGATGAATCGTAATCGTTATAATTTAAAGGGAATTGAAAAATTTCATCCTTGTCAGAATATACGCCACCTGTTTTAAAAGTAGTTCCTTGAATAGGAAGGGTAAATGCCGTTCCTACAGCTCTCCAAGAATTACTGTTTTTTTCAAAAAAGTTGTAAATATCTTTGAAAGAAAATTGCCCTTGCCCAACACTGTCCGCTATTTTGTATCCAAATGCACCAAATGGTAAGCCAGATAAAACTAAACTTGCATAAGGGGTTTGACTTAAGGTCTGAAATTTGTACAAATCTTGGTTATTGAATCCCAAATTCTTGTAATCCCAATTAAAATTGGCTCCCGTTTGTGAAAAATTGAAAATGCCAATTGGCGCGTTTGTATAGCGAATAGTGTCACCACTACTAGGCATGTCCGCACTTCCGATACTTATTTGCGCATTAGCGTTTTGAGCAATGAAAATCGAAATTATCAATGAGATGGTAAAGGCTTTAATCATGGTTAATAAAAATGTAAAATTAATACTATTTTTGAAAATTACAAATGAATTCAATTATACACCATAAACATGCCGTTGTTTTTGCAATGCTTTTATTCTGTGGAACACTGTTTGCCAATCGGACTGATAGCTTTTCTGTTAAGCATTCCAATATCAATTTGTCTATCAGGAATTTTTCTCAGAAAAAGATTAAAGGATTTACCAATCATAAACTCATTTTAAAGGTATCTACTAATGTTGTGGATTTTGATTTGTCTGGAATGACAATAGATTCTATAATGCTCAATAATAGTTTATTGAACTTCACCCGAGTAGGCGATAGAGTTAAAATTCAGTTGGGAACAACCTATCTTAAAAACGATACATTGAATCTCGCAATTTATTACCAAGGAACTCCTGCTGCCGATCCAAGTGGATGGGGTGGTTTTTATTTTACGGGTGATTACGCTTTTAATTTAGGAGTCGGTTTTCAGGTTAATCCCCATACTTATGGTCGTGCTTGGTTTCCTTGCATAGATGAATTTGATATGAAAACCTCTTATTCTTTAAACATTGAAACGGATACTAATTATATGGCTGCGGCTATTGGTGTTTTGACTTCTGTTACCACATTGCCGAATTCTAAAATATGGCATTACCAAGAGTCAGTTCCTATGTCAACCTATTTGGTTTCTGTGTCTGTGAGTAAATATACGGTTGTGAATTCCAACTATCAAGGAATAAGTTCTCAGTTTCCTGTCTGGTTGATGAGTGTGCCGGGTGATACTATAAAGGTTAAGCAATCTTTTGTTAATTTGCCAAAAGCAATTGAAGCATTCGAGAAAGCATTTGGGCCTCAACTCTACAGTAAGGTTGGGTATAACATGGTCCCTTTTTCGGGAGGTGCTATGGAACATGCCGGAAATATTACTTATCCTGCACCTTTTGCTAATGGAACTCTAAGTTATGAAACATTAATGGCGCACGAGTTGAGTCACCATTGGTGGGGCAATAATGTAACTTGCAAAACAGCAGAAGATATGTGGTTGAACGAAGGGTGGGCTAGTTATTGCGAGTATTTGTTTAATGAAGCCGTTTATGGTAAAGCGCTTTACAAATCAAGTATCCTAACTAACCATGTATTTGTGTTGCGATTTGCACACGTAAGAGACCAAAATGTATTTTCTATGACCAATATTCCTCACGAATACACTTATGGAAGTCATGTTTATAAAAAAGGGGCTGATGTTATTCATAGTTTAAGAGGAATAATGGGCGACTCTAGTTTTTTTGAAGCCTGTAAAGCATACCATCAAGTATATAAACTTTCCAACGCAAGTACCGATGATTTAATGAATTTATTTAAGCAATATGGTGGCGATAAAGTGGAAGCTTTCTTTCAAAATTTTGTTTATGAAAAAGGGTTCCCTCATGTTATTATCCAAAAACAAATACACTCTCAACAAAATGCAAAAAACTATTTAAAGTTCTACACCTATCAAAATCCTAAGTTTACAACCCGATTGTATAAAAACATGCCAATGGAAGTGTTTTTCTTTAAAAATGCCAATCAGTTTGAAAAAAGAACCATTACAATCAATAATGAAATTGATTCTTTTGAAGTGGATTTGCCTTTCAAGCCAGTTTTTGTGTGTCTGGATTACGATGAAAAATGGAGTGATGCCATAACAGACAGGGTTTTGCATACGAATTTAACGGGCGCATTTGATTTGCCTGAAACATTTTCAAAAGTAATATTCCAAAAAAATATTGATTCTTCTTTCGTTAGGGTTGAACACCATTGGGTTGGTCCCGAACAATACAGAACTTACTCTCCTTACAAAAGCCAATCGAGGTATTATACAGTGGATGGAATATACCAAGACTCTGTGGTTTTTGATTTAGAAATTAGTTATGACGGAAGAAAATCAGGAAGTTCGGTTGGTTTTCTCGACCAAGACTTAATAAATGTTACTGAGGATAGTTTAACGGTTATGTACCGAGCATTTCCCGGAGATTATTGGAGAGTTTGGCCAAAATTGTCTTTTGCACGAGGTGGTTTGTTCGACAAACAAGGTAAAGTTACAGTAAAAAATGCGGCAAAGGGAGATTATGTTTTGGCTATTTATGACAAAAGGTTGGGATTGCCTCAAATTATCGATTTAGACAGTGTTAAATACAATTGGCATGTGTCTCCCAATCCTGCTAAAAATAAAATTACAATACAATTTGACTGCCCAAGCTGTCCTTCAATAAATAGCTTTGTTGAGATACAAAGCATCAAAGGAGAGTCTTTGAAAAGAATAACACGAAAATCAGGAACAGCAGAAATGGATATAGATATTAGCGATTTAAGCAATGGTGTTTACATTGTAAAATATTACAGTAAAGGCTTTTCAGAATCCAAAAAAATCATCATTGAAAAATAAATTTAATATCTTGTTGAAACATAGATTTTAAATAAACCCCGAAAGACCTTAATTTTGCACAAAATGGAATTAGCAACATTAGAACAAGCCAAACAACTTGGATTATTAGCAGAAGAGTTTGAAAAAATTAAAGAAATATTAGGTCGTACCCCTAATTTTACTGAATTAAGTATTTATTCAGTAATGTGGAGTGAGCACTGTTCTTACAAAAACTCTATTACTTGGTTAAAAACCTTACCCAAAGATGGCCCATACATGCTAGCGAAAGCTGGAGAAGAAAACGCTGGATTAGTGGATATCGGCGGTGGATTGGCTGTTTGTTTCAAAATAGAATCACACAATCACCCTTCTGCAATTGAGCCTTATCAAGGTGCAGCCACTGGTGTTGGTGGAATTAATAGAGATATTTTCTCCATGGGAGCGCGTCCTATTGCCCAATTAAACTCTTTGAGATTTGGTAACATACAAACCGCTAGAACCAAGTGGTTGTTGAAAGGGGTTGTTAAAGGTATTGGCGATTATGGCAATGCTTTTGGTATTCCAACGGTTGGTGGTGAAGTGTATTTTGATGATTGCTATGAAACCAATATTTTGGTTAATGCCATGAGTGTGGGAATTGCCAAAGTGGGAACTACAATTTCAGCGATAGCTGAAGGATTGGGAAATCCAGTTTATATTTTCGGTTCTACTACAGGTAAAGACGGAATACACGGTGCAGCCTTTGCAAGTAAAGATATTTCTGAAGACAGTATTAACGATTTGCCAAGCGTTCAAGTGGGTGATCCGTTTTACGAGAAGTTAATATTAGAGGCAAGTATGGAGTTAATCCAAACAGGTGCTGTTATAGGAATGCAAGACATGGGAGCTGCCGGTATAACTTGTAGCACCAGTGAAATGGCTGCAAAAAGTAAAACTGGTATGGTTGTTCATTTGGATAAGTGCCACTTAGACAAGCAAACATGAAAGGTTGGGAAATATTATTGTCTGAAAGTCAGGAAAGAATGTTGGTGATAGTGGAAAAAGGCAAAGAACATTTGGCTGAAGCGATTTTCAAAAAATGGGAAATTACCTATTCTCAAATTGGTGAAGTAACGGATTCACAAAGAGTGCAGTATTACTACCATGGTGTATTAGAAGCTGATATTCCAGCAGAAAGTTTAGTGTTAGGTGGTGGAGCCCCAATTTACACAAGAGAGTGGGAAACCCCTCAATACTTTAAAGACATTGAACGATACAATATTGACAATGTTCCACAAGTTGATAATTTAAAAGAGGTTGCTGAGTTTTTAATGCAACAACCTAATATTGCTTCAAAAAAATGGATTTTCAATCAATATGACAGCATGGTTGGAACGGTGAATCAAAGCACCAATTTCCCAAGTGATGCAGCCATTGTAAAAATAAAAGGAACAGATAAATCTTTAGCATTAACTGTAGATTGTAACAGCAGATATGTGTATTCAAATCCTCATGTAGGTTGTGCAATTGCCGTAGCAGAAGCTGCCAGAAATATAGTGTGTTCAGGTGCAAGACCAAGTGCTGTAACCAATTGTTTGAATTTTGGTAATCCATACGACAAGGAAGTTTATTATCAGTTCAAACACAGTATTGACGGTATGCGCGAAGCTTGTTTGAAATTAAATACACCTGTAACAGGAGGGAACGTAAGTTTTTACAACCAAAGTACTGAAGGCGTTGCGGTATATCCAACCCCAACTATCGGTATGGTTGGTATTCTTGAAAAACCAGAACATCAAACAGGATTGGCCTTCAAAGAAGAAGGTGATTTGATTTATTTAATAGGTCAGTCACAAAATGATATTTCTAGCAGTCAGTATTTGGCTAAATACCACAAAGTTGCGTTTTCGCCAGCCCCGTGGTTCGACTTGGATGAAGAAAAAAGATTGCAAGATGCCATTTATGAGTCTATCGAAAAAGGATTTATTGGCTCAGCGCACGATGTGAGTGAGGGTGGTTTGTTTGTAGCACTAATGGAATCTGCGATGAACAGTCAGCTAGGTTTCAGAATTCAATCAGACAATGCTTTTAGAAAAGATGCATGGTTGTTTGGCGAAGGTCAAAGTAGAGTAGTGTTAACGGTAAATCCATCACAAAGAGAGGCATTGGAAACTCACTTCGGAACCCATGGATTGAATTACCAACATATTGGTGAAGTTAAAGGAAGCAATGCATCAATAGATGGAGAAGATTTTGGTTCAATAGAACAATTCAAATCGCTTTACGACAATGCAATAGGAAATGCTTTGGTTTAAAACCCTAGCCTTCTCGTTATAAATTATAGTTCAAAACACCTAAGATTTTTTTTAATGTAAAATGTCTTAGGTGTTTTTTTTAGGAACCTTATTGACAAAACCTTAATGAGTGAAAAGCGAATTACTTCAATTTTTTGGCTTCATTCCAAAAGGCATCCATTTCTTCTAAACTCATATCCTTCAAATTTTTATTATTTTCTTTGGCTTTTAGTTCGATGTATTCAAAGCGTTTTTTGAACTTAATATTTGTTTTTTCCAAAGCATCATCTGGATTGATATTTACAAAACGAGCGTAGTTAATTAACGAGAACATTAAATCACCAAACTCTTCTTCCTTTTCAGCGAGGGTTTCTGCGGTTTTAAATTCTTCGAGTTCTTCATTAACCTTGTCCCAAACTTGTTCTTTGTTGGGCCAATCGAAACCTACTTGAGCCGCTTTGTCTTGCATTCTGTATGCTTTAACAACACTTGATAATGTTTTGGGAACGCCATCTAATACAGAGGTTTTATCCCCTTTTTTCTCTTTTAACTTAATTTGTTCCCAATTTTGCTTTACTGTGTCAGAATCATTGGCAGTTACATCGCCATAGATGTGTGGGTGTCTTCTAATCAGTTTGGCATTCAGTGATTCAATCACATCATTGAGGTTAAAAAGTTGAGTTTCGGAGGCTATTTTAGAATAAAAAACTATATGTAAAAGTAGGTCGCCCAGTTCTTTTTTAATTTCATTAGAATCTTGGTTTAGGATGGCTTCATTGAGTTCATAAACTTCTTCAATGGTTAAATGTCTTATGGAATCAATGGTTTGTTCGCGGTCCCATGGACACTTTATGCGCAATTCATCCATTATAGTAAGTAGTTTGTTAAAGGCAATTTCGGGATTCTGCATGATTCAAAATTAAGTTTTTTTCCAAAATAGTTTTACAAATAATGAATATTTTACTTTTGATTGTTTTTGTGTAGGTTAAGTTTTTTTAGACGACCTATTCTATGATTGAATTATTTTGAAAGTCATAGTGTAATAACTTTTAATTAATTGTTAATTTTTTTTGACGTAATATTTTTTTAATTCATTAAATGATTTACTTTTGTTTTTTAATATTTAATAAAATGAAAAAAATTACTTTAATTTTAACTTTAGCATTTCTATCATCAGTGGTGTTTCAATCATGTGATAAAAATAACGGTTTAACTCCTCCACAAACAACTCCTACAAACCCTACTTCATCAATTTCTGTTGAACAAAAAAACATGGGTTTGATTTTTAAATTCACAGGAACAAATTGTTATTATTGCGGAGATTGGGGTTGGACCATGTTTAAAGATTTAACGACTCAATTTCATAAAAAAGATGCTGTTTGTATAGCGGCCTATAGCCAAAATAACTTTGCTAAGTTACTAGTCAGCCCAATTGCAACTGATTTTGATAGAAAGGTGCCTGTTTCAAAAGGATATCCTACATTTACAGGTAATTTTGTTGATGCTTGGTCAGGTGGTAATACTTTTGCAGGAATGAATAATGTAATTTCAACAAATGTAAATAATCATAAAAATGCTGAAGTTGTTGCAAATACTGGATTTAATTCAACAATTACAGGAAATGAAATGACTATTGAAACCAATACAAAATTCTTTAAAAGTGCAGAAGGTGAATATTATTTGGGTGTTTATTTGTTAGAAGATGGAATTGTTGCCTCTCAATCTGGACCTAAAGCAGGACCTAATGCCGTTCATGATAACGTATTAAGAGGTGGAAATGCTAGTTGGGGTGAATTGTTAACAAGTGGAAGTATTGAAGCAAACAAGAATTTTGAAAAAACAATTAAAATTACGCTTGATCCTACTTGGAATAATTCTAAATTAAGTGTATTTACAATTCTTTGGAAGAAAAATGGTGCTAATTATGATTTTGTAAACGCTTACATCAAAGGTTAATTTTTTAAAAAACAATAATTATTGAAAGTCCCAACTGAAAATTGGGACTTTTTTTATTAAAAATTTGTTATATTCAATAAATTTTTTAAATTTGATGCCTATTATATATATAACAATGAAAAAATTAAATTTATTTTTCGCAATTTTAGTTGTTACAACTGCTTTTTTTGCAGGTTGTAAAAAAGATGAAACAAGCAATGTAGATGATGATAACACTAATGGTGGTGGCGGTTCATCGGGTTTAGTTGTCGAGAACAAACAACGTTCACTTTTGGCTTACGTTACAGCTACTTGGTGTGGTCCTTGTGGTCAATTCGGTGGTCCTAATTTCAAAGCTGCTGTTACTGACAAAGGAACAAGTGAAATTATCGCATTAAACATCCAAACTAGTAGTTCTAGATTAACACCTTATTTTAAAAGATTATCTAGCTTGGATAACCAAGATTCAGTTTATATTTCACCTATTTTCTCAAATATTTTTGCATCATTAAATATTCCAACAAATGCTCAAGGTGGATTTAGTATTCCTTCGTTCTCAATGAACAATGCATTCTTAGGAACATCAAATGTTACTTCTACTACAATGACTAACAATGCTACTTCTTTCAATAGCAATGCGCCTGTCGTTGGGGTTGCTGCTAAAAAAACAATTTCAGGTAATACTATCACTGTAGATGTAAAATCTAAATTCTTCAAAGAAGGTTCAGGTGAGTATTTTTGGTCTGCATTAGTAGTTGAAAAATCAGTAACTGGTTACCAGTTGGTTGGTGGTACTGCTAATGAAAATTATGAGCACAAATACAACATCAGAGCAAGTATGCAAGGTGGTGAAATGTACAATCAAACAGTGTTTGGTAGTAGTTCATTTGCTTCAGGAACTGTAGCAGTAGGTTCTGAGTTTACAAAAACCTTCAAATTAAATTATGTTAATTACACTTCAATTAATCCTGCTTTTGGAGTAATTAAATGGAATTTAAATCCAGTTAATACTAACGTTGCTGTAATTGTTTGGAAAAAGAACGGTACAAGATATGATTTCGTAAACGGTTTCGTTGCGGAATAATCCAATCTCAATTGATAAAAAAAGCCCTGAATTTAATTCAGGGCTTTTTTTTTGTCATTTTTTTAAATAAATGAAAAAAATCTTTTGGAAAACATTGTAATTTATTTAAATTTGTTTTTGTATAAATTATATAAATAAGATAAATATGAAAAAAATTACAATTTTAAGCGCTTTGTTTTTGGCATCAACTATGTTTTTTATTGGGTGTAAAAAAGAAGAAGTAAAAAAAGATGATTCAAACACAAACAATACAGCTTCTGGCTTAATGGTTGTAAAGAAAAACACATCTTTAGTTTCTAAAACTACAGCAACATGGTGCGGTCCATGTGGTGCTTGGGGTTGGACACTTTTTAATGATATTATATCCTCAAATTCAGACAAAGCAATTTATGTAGGATTATATGCAAGTAATTCAGCGTCAAATAAAAATGATTTGTTTTATCAACCTTCTGCAACAACACTTGCAAATGAATGGGGTATTAAAGGTTACCCTACATTCTCTACAAATGGTTACAATACAATGAGATATTCAGGGAATGGTGGAATATATACATCATTATCAAAGAATACTACTGACAGTGCTGTTAACGCTCATACAAGTGCTTCAGTTTTAGCCAATGCTAATAATAGTTTTAAAATTGAAGGTAATAAAGTAAAAGTTAATTTAACGACTAAGTTTTTTGAAGATAAAGCTGGTGAATACTATGTAGCTACTTATCTTATTGAGGATAAAGCTAAAAATGTACAAAATGGACAAACCGGAACAGTTGAACATCATTATGTATACAGAGGTGCTTTTGACGGTAAAGTTTGGGGTACTAAAATTAATAAGATAGGTGCAAATCAAACAGAAGATTTCACAGCTGAAATTACATTCCAAGATACTTGGGATTCAAAAAATTTCAAAGTTATAAATGTTATTTATAAATTAGTTAATGGTAAATATATTTTTGTTAATGCTAACAGCACTAAATAATCAACTATAGTTCAAATATTGAAAAGCGCCCTGAATTTAATTCAGAGCGCTTTTTTTTTGTTTATTATATCAATAATTAACATTTGGTTAAATCTATAAAAAAAAGTAATATTGTATACAATGTATAGTCGTTTTCTTGTTTTTTTTTTAGCTTTTGCCTGTTTTAATAGTGACGCACAAAATTATTTTGCAATTAGAAATGATGGCGATATTCATAAAGGCTATTTTCTCGACCAAGTTTATGACGAAGGAACCCAAAGACTATTGACTTTTCCCTCAAATGATTTGTTTTCACCAACTGTAAATATTCCCTTTCCATTTAATTTTTATGGAACACAATACCAACAATTAAAAGCCTCCGACAATGGTTTTTTGACATTTAACTTGTCATCCAATCAAACGACATACAATCCTCAATCATTACCAAGCAATTCAATTTTTGCTTTTTACAATGACTTTAAATTGGCCCAATTCCCAAATCCAAACCAAGGATTAGGAGTTAAGGTTTATGCTTATACTTTTGGTGAAGCCCCCAAAAGACAATTTGTTATTCAGTATTTTGGTCTTAGTAAGTTTAGTGATTCCTTTAAAACGCCAACTAACAATGCCAGTGTGTATGCATTTGCTGTGGTATTACACGAAGGAAATCAAGGTCGCTTTGATATTATTTATTCTCCTTATGGTGACAGAAATTTAAAAGGTTTTGTAGGTTGTAAGTCAGCTTCAGGAACTACTTATTTGGTCAATGATAGCGCCATTCAGTTGCCACATCAGTTTAGTTTTAATGCCAGTCAATTTATCGTTTACCAATTTAAAGTAGGAAGGCAGTTGCAAGAAGATGTTCAGATTTTGGATGTAAACGTCAATAAGATTTATCCAACCAATGCCATTGTGAATTTTACAGGGCGTTTAAAAAATAATGGAAAAAATGTTTTAAGTTCTGTTGTGCTAAATTATGCTATTAACAATGGCGATACCATTTCTCATCAACTATCTCAATTAAATATTTTGCCAAATGGGCAACAGAAGTACAATTTTAATCATCCAATTTCATGGACCAGTGGAACAGTAGGTTCTTTGAATCAAGTTAGATTTTGGACTTCTTTACCCAACGGTAAATTAGATTCTTTTGATGAAAATAACCAATTTCGTACCCAAATATTAAGAAATCAAAATAACAGTACAATAGAGCGAAATGTCTTATTTGAATTAGCAACTGGTGCGTGGTGTGGCTTTTGTCCCGATGGTCATTTGTTGCTTAAACAGGCCATTGAAAAATATGGAAAAAGGGTTGTGCCTATCTCTTACCACGAAGATGATAGCATGAGTATTCCTGATGGCGATGTTATATTAAGACGGTATGTAAGCAGTTATCCAGATGCTTTTTTAGACAGGGCTAGTTTTTTGGGAAGTAAAACGACTTGGTTGAATGATTTGGAAAGCAGATTAAGTGTGCGTTCACCTATCGAAATTAAATTGGTAAATAAAGATTTTAATAGCAGCACCCGCAGATTAACATACACTGTTAAAGTTAAGTTTGTGGATTATTATTATGGACGTTTAAGGTTGGGAGGTATGATAACCGAAGACAATGTCAGAGGAGTAGAATCCAATAATTTATGGAGTCAAAGCAACTATTACAGCAGTCAACATGTGTCAGGAGGGAGTGCAGGGCCTAATCACCCTTTTTATAACGAATTGGAATTTATGCACGGGTATAAACACCGCTATGTGCTTAAAGAAATGTTGGGCGGTCCCACTGGTTTTGCTGGAATAATTCCCCAATTAGTGCAACCCAATACGGAGATAGAATACACCTTTGAAACAATATTGCCACCGGTTAAGAAAGTGTCATACCAAGCAGAAAATAATACACCCTTTTGTAGTACCATTGATGATGTAGGAATGAATGAAGGCTTTAATGTGCCTGCTAGGTTAAATTTAATCGCTTACGTGATGGATGAAGATTCTAATGATATTTTCAATAGTCCTATCTTAAATACTTTTCAAGAAAAATTGTGGGATTTAGAAAATAATATTTCAAACGTTCAATTGAATAATAATGTTTATTTATACCCCAACCCTGCTGGAAATACACTCAATCTTAAGTCCTCCGAAGGAGAAACGATTCTTGGAATAAAAATTAAATCAATGTTAGGTAATGCTGTCATGAATTTTGATAATAATTCACAACCATTAAATATTGAAGGTTTGTCGAACGGGGTTTATATTATAGAATACAATTACAAAGACCAAAATTATCAAATGAAGTTTTTGGTTAATTCAGTGAACTAAATGTGAGGTTCTTGCATTAACAAAGGATTGTCTGAAATAGCCTGTCCCATGTCTCGCCATAGAAAACCGTTTATAATTTTGGTATAAGGTGTGAAATTGTCTTCAAATAATTTACCAGTTCCTAATCCAGAATGAAGTGTGTTGTGCTTTGAAGCGGCATATTGTGCTATGGCATTCAATCCAACATTACTCTCTAAAGCAGAGGTCAGCCACCAGCCAATTTTTAATGATTCAGCGGCCTTTATCCATTCGTCGGATTGTAAAAATCCACCAACCAAATTTGGTTTTAATACAATGTATTGTGGCTGCACAAAAGTGAGTAAATCTCTCATTTCTTCAGGATTATTAATGCCAATTAACTCTTCGTCCAATGCAATAGGAATGGGGGAGTTTATACAGAGTTGTTTTAAAGCTTTGAGTTGTTTAGGTTTAATAGGTTGTTCTATGCTATGAATGTTAAATTGACTCAAGGTGTTGAGTTTTTCTAAAGCATTTTTGGATGTAAAGGCGCCATTTGCATCTAAACGGAGGATTGTTTTTTTTCCTTTTTTATGCTTGCGAATGGTCTCTAATAATTCACATTCTTTTTCAAAATCATGTGCCCCAATTTTGATTTTTATACAATCGAAACCAGATTCTATTTTTTCAATGGCTTCTTTTTTCATGTCTTTTAAGTCGCTCATCCAAACCAAACCATTGATAGGGATGCCTTGTTTGCCGATGGTATAAAAATTCATGAAGATATGCTGTTTGCCCCCATTTCGTAGGTCAAGCAAAGCGGTTTCAATCCCAAATTTGATTGAAGGAAATTGTTTGAAATCAAAGTTCTCTATGTTTTTTCCAATATTTATGGCTTGAACTAAATCCGTTAATTTATCTTCATAGTCAGGAATATCGTCAATACTTAATCCAGATAAAGGGGCACATTCCCCTAAGCCAAAAGTATCTGGGAACAAAGGGTTCCAAACTTTCAAAAGCCAAATAGTGCGATGTTTGTATGAACCACGACTTGTAGTCGCCGGTTTTTTGAATAATAATTGGTGTTTACTGATGGATGCTTGAAGGGCCATTTTTAAAAGAAAAATTGAATAATAATTAAAGAGATAGAAAAAACAAAAGTGCCTAATGAAAGCTTTTTCAATTGTGCATTATAATCATTTCGTGTTTTACAATTACTTAATTGATTGTAATGTGATAAAATGAACAAACTAAAAGCAATAAAGTATATAAACAACAAAAGATTCAGTTGACTTGCGACACTACTTAAGATAAAAACAAAGGCCAAACAAAGCAAAATTAAATGGTAAACGAGTGCTTTTGATTTTCCTATTTTAGCAGGAATGGTCCATTTGTTTTTTTGACGATCTGTTTCTATGTCTCTAATGTTATTGATGTTTAAAACACCTACGCTCAAAAAACCGATACTTAAAGATAAAAATAAAGCATCAAAATCAAGCGTTTGCATTTGAAGGTAATAAGAGCCCAATACTGACAACAATCCAAAAAATAAAAAAACAGAAAGGTCGCCAAAACCATTGTAGCCATAGGGTTTTTTGCCTGCTGTGTAAAAGTAAGCAGCCATAATTCCTGCAATACCTAAGCTTAATAAAACGAAAAAAGAGGTATTAAATGTATCAATGGAATAGACTAATAAACTTACCCCTAACGATAAACAAATTACAATTAAAATTACAATCATGAAGCGCATTGCACTAATTGTGATTTTTCCTGAGGCTAGCATCCTGTCCGTTCTTTCATCGGTATCGGCCCCATTTTTAAAATCGCCATAATCATTGGCATAATTGCTTAAAATTTGAAGAAAAACCGCTGTTAATACACAAAGAATAAAACTAATGTTGTCCCCTGAATTGTTGTTTAAATAAGCCAGAAGATTGCCTGAAACAGTTCCGGCCAAAGCCAATGGAAGTGTTCTTAATCGGGCCGCTTTTATCCAAGGGCTTATAGGCATGGTGTTCTTCCTCCATCCACCACCACATTAGTTCCTGTAATATAGGAAGCAAAATGGCTGCATAAAAAAGCCGCAGCATAAGCCGGTTCCTCGGGTTTAGCAAAACGACCCATAGGAATTTCCATCAGCATTTCATCTTTTATTTCATCATTGGGCTTGGAGAGTTTGTTTGCTTTATTTGAAATAATACCAGTTAATCTTTCGGTTTCTGTAGCACCAGGTAAGATGTTGTTAACCGTAATTTGAAATGGGGCAAGTTCGTTTGCTATGGTTTTTGACCAATTTCCAACGGCTCCTCTTATGGTATTACTTACTCCCAAATTGTGAAGTGGCACTTTAACTGAGGTTGAAATGATATTGATAATTCTACCAAACTGATTTTTTTTCATGTTCGAAACCACCGCTTGAGTCATCAATTGATTGTTGATTAAATGAGCACTAAATGCTGCAAAATAGTCATCAATTGGAGCGTCAATCGCTTTGCCTGCCGGTGGTCCACCTGTGTTGTTAATTAGTATATCAATTTGTAGTTCACTTATTTGGGGAATCAATGCTTTAACAGATTCATTGTTAGAATAATCGGCTATCAAATAGTGATGTTTTTGTCCTTCAGAGGTACTTAATTCTTGAACGACTGTTTTTAGTTTATCTTCATTTCTGGCAAGTAAAATAACAGAGGCTCCACATTCTGCAAGTTGAACCGCTATTGCTTTGCCTATTCCCTGAGTGCTGCCACACACTAATGCTGTTTTGTTCTTTAAATCTATCTTCACTAGGCAAAGGTAAGGGCTTATTCAGTATTTTTAAAAATTGAAGTCTATTCTTTTTTATTCTAAAATTAGATTTTTTAATCAATTTTTGACGAATTGCTCAACTTATATTATTGTTTTTTGCAAATTATTTTATTCGTTTTTGATACTTTGCAGTAAATCGTTTTTTAATTATTGGAAATTTGACCTATTTGTTGATTAATAATACTGTTATCCAAAGTCATGGTATTATTGCAAAGTCATTGGATGTAAACAGTGTTTAATTTGAATATTCAAAATCAAATAAAAAATGAACTTTCAATTTAAAAATCTCAAATTTATTATCGTGTTAAGCCTAATTGTATTTTTATTACCTTCTTGTTCTATAACCAAATGCAGGTATTCTAATGGTTTTAATTTAAACCTAAATACAGGCTTTAAAAAAGAAAATAAAGATAAAAAAGAATGGTTAGCGAATAAACCCAATAACCCTAAATCAAAAAATAGTATAAAAATTACTGAAACTAATAGATTGCAAAATAGCACTCAAGTTGATTCTTTACATGCTGTGGAAATGACTCAAAATCTTAGAATAGTTGATGATGTTAAGGCTATTATTCAAGAAGATAAAATTGAAAAAACTAAATCAATAGGTTTTGGAAATGGCATTAAAGATTTTGAGCAATTTAAAGGTAAAGTAGTTTCAAAAGAAAAAAAAAGAATTCATAAAATGCTTGAAAAAGTAAAACAAAAAGAGAATAGTTTTTGGGACACTTGGCTTGGAAATGCATTGATAGAGGTGGCAACATTTATTTTAGGGTTAATACTATTTTTAGGGATAATGTATTTTGTATTAATGTTCGAAACATTTTCACTCCCCTTGCAATTTTTGCTAATTGTAATTGGTCTTATTTTATTTATGGTTATTTTATCTGATTTGTTTAATTCAGTAACTGATGCTGTTTTTGATATTTTTACTAGGTAAAGTATACTTGGCTAATGAGTTTTTGTAAAAAAATGACTTTGGATTGGTTTTTGTTTTTTTAATAAAAAACTTAATATTGCTTTTCATGTCTAACTCGATTTCAATTTCTTTCAATTTCCTCCAGACTCTTCTTTGTTGTTTCTTTTTTGTGTCAAAAGTTTATTCACAAACACCACAACTGTTAAAGGATTGCAATCCACAAAATGGTTCTTCAAATCAATATGGACATACTGCCGTTAATAATACCTTATTTTTTGTAGCTGATGATGGTATCAATGGTGAGGAACTATGGAAAACAGATGGCACTGAAAAAGGGACAATCATGGTCAAAAATATTGGGTTTGAACATTTTCGTTCCTTCCCAAAAGAGCTGACTCATTTGAATGGAATGCTATATTTTACCGCCAATGATGAAAAACATGGTAATGAATTGTGGAAATCAGATGGAACAGAATTAGGAACCGTTTTGGTAAAGGACATTAATAAAGGGAAAAGCAGTTCTCAGCCTAGTTTATTAACTGCTTTTAATCAGCAATTGTATTTTGTTGTTAACGAAAATGGCTTGTATTCCACCATTTGGCAATCCAATGGTTCAGAATCAGGAACTATTTCTGTTGCTAAAATACAACAAGGTAGCGATAAGGTTAAGATTTCAAGTTTAGTTCCTGCAGGTCGTTTTATGTTTTTAATTGGGGAGATTAATGGTAAATTAGCAATTTGGTCTCTTGAAAAAGGGAATAATCAATTAACTTTTATTAAAGTTTTTGAAACCAAAGCTTATGAAAGTAAAGAGGTCTTTTCAATCATTAATGAATCTTTGGTTTTTGCGGCTTGTAATGAAAAAAATAATGAAGAATTATGGATTTCGGATGGAACAAAAGAAGGAACAAAATTACTTAAAGAAATATTGATAGGAGCAAAACCTTCCTCCCCTAAACATTTTTTTAAACACCAAGACAATGTCTATTTTTCAGTAAATAATACCAAAAATGAAGCAGAATTGTGGCAAACGAATGGCAGTTTGAACGGGACTAAATTGATTAAGAAAATCGCAAACTTTTCAAACAGTGAAATTGATATTCAATATGCCTCACTTGGGAAAAGTTTAACAATGAGTGTAGTCGTTGATATTCAAAATCAACACACTATTTATGCCTTAGTTAATAATGTTTTAAAAACGATTACAACTCTTAATCTCAATGATTTTCAAAGTAGAATTGGTGCAATTAAAGGCGAATTGTATGTAAAAAGACAAATTAATAATCAAGAAGAAATAGTGTGTAAATTGGATATAAACACCAATCAACAAAAGGATGTAGTGGTTAAAAACAGTTTGGGTTCTTTTTGTTCCGTTTTGCATTTTTTTGAATGGAATGGACGTTTTATAAGCGTTGCCAATGATGGTGTCAATGGAGTAGAATTATTTGAATTGAAAAACAATCAACTAGGTCTGATAAAAAATATTCAAGAAAAAGGAGTGGGTTCTAATCCTTCAAGTTTTAGAAATCTTGGAACACAGTTTTCTTTTTTTACACTTCCAACTTCACAACAATCAGATTTATGGATAAGTGATGGTTCAAGTGCTAACAACAAACAAGTATACTCTTTTAAGTTGGAAGAAGATGAAACAATAGATGGTGTTATCTCCATGAATCAACAATTGTATTTTTTTAAAAGGAATTTTAATCAATATGAGTTTTGGCAAAGCAATGGGACAGAAAAAGGAACTAAACTTCTCAAAACGATAATAATCAAAGACAAAACAGTTGTTGAATCTACAAAAGTTAAGACCAAGAAAGTAAAAAGTGATATTCAGCAATATTATCCAATTTCAATAATTCAAAATCAAGGTAAACTATACTTTAACTTATTTACCGAAAGTGCTGGAAATGAATTGTGGGTTTATGATTCCAAATTGAATGAAGTTAAACTATTGAGAGATATTTATAAAGGTGTTGAATCTTCAAACCCTTCTTATTTTATTGTCTTTAAAGAATCGGTGTATTTTGCAGCTACCAATTATAATGAAGGAACAGAGTTTTGGAAAACAGATGGAACTGTTGCCGGAACATTGATGGTAAAAGATGTATGGCATGGCGCCAATAGTTCTTCGCCTGCCCATTTTCAAGTGTTTAATAATCAGTTGTATTTTGCTGCTAGTTCTGAGCAAAATGGAGATGAGTTATGGAAAAGCGATGGAACCTCTAATGGGACTCAGTTACTTAAAGATATAAATGTAGGGACTGAAGATTCTCATCCTGAGGCATTGGTTAGTAATGGTAACTATTTGTTTTTTGTGGCCAATAATGGTAAGCAAGGAATGGAAATTTGGCAAAGTGATGGCAGTGCAGAAGGGACAAAAATGACCAAAGATTTATTTGCAGGAGGAGAAGGAAGTTCGCCACAATATTTAACTCCATTTAATGGGATGATTTATTTTGTTGCCGAAGAGGTTAATTCAGGAAATGAGCTGTGGGTTAGCAATGGAACCGAAAAAGGAACCAAGTTAGTTAAGGACATAAAAAAAGGGAAACCACATTCGTTTATAGAGGAGTTATGTGTTGTAAATAATCGCTTATTTTTTAAAGCAGTAAGCGGAGAAAACAATCCCGAAGTATATGTTTTACAAGCTAAAAACAATCAAGTTGATGAAATAGAAGGAGAGTACAGTAAAGACAATAAATTGCCGCCTTCTCAATTTTTTGAATTTAACGGCAAACTTTATTTTGTAGTAGATTCTGTAAAAACAGGGGCAGAACTTTGGATGATTCCATAAAGAAAGCCAACCCTATTGGATTAACTTTCTTTTTTGTACTGGCTCATTTTTAAACTATACAATCTATGCTAGTAATGATTTTGAGCTTAATTTTAAAGTTTGATTTTTTAAAAGCAATTTTCATCGTTTTGTGATTTGAAGTTATTGGAATCAATATTAATATGCGATGTTGCAGATATTAGAGATGTATTCAATGATAATTTTAGTAAGTTGTATTTGATGTTTGTTGTTTTGAGTAAAACTATTTTTTTGATAAATAAACAACGATTTATATCAGTAAGAAATACTAATTTTACCCCATAAATGTCTCTTTTTTCATCCGTAAAGAATCATATTGAATTAAACTTGAAATGGATTATCGGCTTAACATGGTTGGTTTATCTCTGCTATTCAGTGTTTTTTTATGTTTCTCGAACCATGTATATGGATGCAGGATACATGTCTTTTAATTTAATAAATGAAGAAGCTTTTGCACTTGAACACCAACGTTTTTCTTTTATATATTTACAGTCATTGCCACTGCTGTTGATTAAAATGAACTTATCATTAAAGGTGGTTTTGTTGGGAATGTCAATTTGGTCAACTCTTCTTTATGGTATTATTGCTTGGATTTTGGTGAAAGTGTTTGATGAATTACCCTTGGCGCTGCTTTGGATTGCTATGCTGATTATGCCGTTTAAATCCTTGTTTCATTTTGCGCTTTGTGAGTCTTTTATGAGCATAGGTTTTTCTATTTTGGTGCTTGGGTACCTCATGTATCTAAACAAAAATAAACTCAACTTCAAAAGATATAATTTCATTGTTTTATTGTTTTTAGTTTTGTCTACCTTGTTTTTTCATCCCTCATCCATTCTGTATTTGGGAATAATTGGGGCCTATTATTTTTTTAACCATGGACTCGATTCTTACTTCAAGCGATTTGTTTTTTCGATGTTAATAGGAGTGGTTCTTTATTTATACTTTAAGCCATCATCGGGTTATGATGAGACTATCCTTAATCAATTTTTTTCCAAGTCGGTGGTTGCAAATTTATTTGACAGTTATTTATTCGACTATTTGCATGGGAATTGGTCGGGCTTCTATCTCTTTTTTATTCTGCTAATTGGGGCAATCTGTATTTATTTTGTTGTTCAAAAAAAGTATTGGATTGCATTAATCTACATTTTGAGCGTGTTTGTTGTGTTATTATTATGTGCTATCGTTTATTACAAAGGCGATAGCGTCTATTTTATGGAAAAAAATTTAGCGCCATTTTGCTTGTCAATTCTTATACCCATTCACTATGTATTAAAACAGCACAGTAAATCTTGGATTACCATTGTGCTTGTTGTTTTTGTTTTTGGGGTAAACTTGGTTCAAATTTATAAGGTTGGTCTTGAATTTACGGAAAGAACAGAAAAAGTTGAAAAACTCTTGGATGTAATGGCAATAAACGCTTGTAACAAAGGGGTTTTTAGTGCAGAATTATACCATTATTCAGAAAATATTGGAATATGGTCATTGCCTTATGAAACTTTGATGTTAAGTCGATTAAAAAGCAACAAATCTATTAGTATTTTTCCTGCATTAAGTGCTCAAAAGAAATTGGTAGAAATAGGTGCAAAAAATGTGTTTTTAGGAGCCGATTTTTTTCCACCAATACCAATTAATGAACTTCGATTTAACAAGGTTTATTTTAATCATTTAAATGGGAATTACTGTGATATTGATGGTTTTATCAAACAGAAAAACCAATAAAAGTGATTCGTTTTTTTATTATCTTTGAGCCTTATTAGAGTTTAAAATCTCACACATCTAAATTAAGTATGCAGAAATCAATATTATTAATTGTTACAATGTTGTGCACTTCCTTTTTTACACAAGCACAAGTTGTTTTACATCAAGGAAAAGTAGCATTACACAATGTTTTTGAACCTCAAAATATTCAATTATTGCCATCACAAGTTTACCGTATTAGTGAATCGTTTCCATTCCCAAAAGGGGTTGATGAAAATGTTAAAGTATTTGCAACCCAAGAAAGAGAAAGATTAAAAGGGAATAAATTACCACTCGTTAGTAGTAAAAGAAGTGGAATTCAACCAATTGTTTCTGCAGGATTTGAAGGTGCCATCAATGCGGGAATTCCAAACGACAATAATATGGCAATTAACAATGACAGTTTTGTAGTAAGTGTTATTAATTCTAGTATCAGGATTTATACCAGTTCGGGCGTGTTCAAAAAGAATTGGAATTTAACCTTTTTTCCAAGAAGTAGCGAAAATACACAACCAGGAAAAGGCTTAACTATTTTGGACAGAAGTTACGATCCTAAAATTGTTTTTGATCCAGTTAATAATCGTTTTATAATTGTTTACTTGGAAGGTTCCGAAAGTCCAGACACTCGAATTATTGTTGCTTTTAGTAAAACAAGTCAGCCCCTCGATGGATGGAATGTGTATCAAATAGAAGGGAATCCAATTGGAGGTAAGCTATGGACAGATTATCCCATGATTGCTATCAACAATGAAGATTTATTTATCACAGTCAATATTCTTAAAGACAACACCGATTGGAGAGATGGTTTTACTCAATCTATAATTTGGCAAGTGCCTATGGACAGAGGCTACGATGGTGATACTCTATCTTACAACCTTTGGAGTAACATTAAACACAATAATAAGTCAATTTGGAGTATTTGCCCGGTTCAAGAATCGTTTTTCCCTGCAAGTAAAGGCTTGTATTTTCTATCAGTTAGGCCCGGAGATGCTCAGAATGACACCGTTTTTTTACACCATATCTCAGACAACTATAACAGTGGAAAAGCTCAATACAGCTACTCCGTTTTAAAAACGAACAAGCAATATGGCTTGCCACCATTTGCCCCGCAAAGGTCACTTGGATACAGACTTCAAACCAATGATGCGCGAGTTTTAGGTGCTTTTTACAATAATAACAAAATTCAATACGTTCAAACAAGTAATAATCCTATCAATGGACGTTCTTCTGTTTTTCACAGTATAATTCAATATCCCGAACGAGAAAGTAGAAGTGTGAGCAGTCGATTTATTTCATACGATAGCTTAGACATAGCCTATCCAACGATAGTGAGTGCAGGGAATCAAGTCTATGGACAACAGGCTTTGATAACATTCTCACATACAGGTGAAAGTGTTTTTCCAGGGACATCAGTTGTTTATTTTGACAACGAGGGGCAATATTCTAACTTGACAATTGCTAGGAAAGGGGATGGTTTAATTAATTCGTTTTTGGCAGATACTATTGAAAGGTGGGGAGATTACACGTCAATACAACGAAAATACAATACCAACAATGAGTTTTGGCTTGCAGGTTCATTTGGTCGTGCAAACAATACCGCTGGGACTTGGATTTCGAAAATAACAACA
>JBIPNH010000113.1:0-7620 GCA_044373665.1 Bacteroidia bacterium | reverse complement strand
CGATTTACAAAAAAGAATACGCTCACTTCCTAAACCAGTCATTGCAATGGTCAATGGTTATGCCATTGGTGGTGGTCACGTTTTACATGTGGTGTGCGACTTAACCATTGCCTCAGAAAATGCTAAATTTGGACAAACAGGTCCTAAAGTTGGTAGTTTTGATGGCGGATTTGGTAGCAGTTATTTGGCAAGAATAGTTGGGCAGAAAAAAGCGAGAGAGATTTGGTTCCTGTGCAGACAATATTCTGCTCAGGAGGCTTTCGATATGGGTTTGGTAAATAAAGTAGTGCCATTCGATAAGTTAGAAGATGAAGTGGTGGAATGGTGTCACGAAATGATGCTAAAAAGTCCTATGGCATTGCGTATGATTAAATACGGTTTGAATGCAGAGTTGGATGGACAAGCTGGTATTCAGGAGTTGGCAGGAAGCGCAACATTGTTATACTACTTTACCGAAGAAGCACAAGAAGGTAAAAATGCCTTTTTAGAAAAACGCAAACCAGATTTTACAAAATATCCTAAGTTCCCATAATACTTAAGTTACTTATTAATAAAAAGAAAAGGCTTACAAGTTTAACTTGTAAGCCTTTTCTTTTGGGTATTTAAATGAGATTTAAAGTGTGTTTAAATGAGTGACGTTATTATGTAAACTACAAATAACGATTGGGTTTTCTTGAAATTTTAAGTTGACTTTATGTCACACTCGTTCAATCTTATTTTAACTGAAATGAATTCAAGAATTCATTAATAGAAGCATTGTTATCCTTTGCAGAGTATGTAATAGTTTGAAGAATGTACATTTTGTTTTTAACTATGTATAGTCTCATTCTTATAAAAGCCGCACCATTGTCATAATCAACTTTTATCTCCCTTCCTTGGTATTTGTCTAAAGTGATGTTTTTTTCTGTTAATAGTTTCCCTTTAACACTTTCTACTGCACCATCTATAGCACTTCTGAACATGCTAGACATTAATTCAGGATTGTTTGAATCAATAATACTATCGGGATATTCGGTAGAGATAACACCATAAACCAAGTTATCTTCAGTTTCTGAATCAACGGCTTGGTAAGTGTGAATGTGCATGGTTAAGTCTCCAACTGCTGAATTTACCACTTGCGATTCATAAGTTGGTTTGCTTGGGAATTTAGCTTTAAAGTCGGCTACTTCATATATTTCCCATTGGCTGGCAGTGGTAAATCCGAATGAAATAAAGAGAAGAGATAATACTGCTACTAGGGATTTTAATTTTTTCATATTAAAGAAATTATATTGGTTTATTTATGCCTTCAATTTTACTCAAAAAATTTTGAATTTCTATGTTTTTTTTGGTGCCTATTAAAACCCTTTTTCCGTTTTTAAGCGTAATGTCTAGACCCTGATTGCCTGAAACATTGTAAGCCATGCCATTTCTTCCATATCGAATACCCCAACCGCCAAATTCTTTAATCGGACTGTATTCTCTATTCTCACAGTGCGCTATGTCACTCCATAAATAGGTTGTAAATCGTCTCGAAAATGGAATAAATTTAAAATGAATGCCTTGGTCATCAATCCTTGTTTGTAAGCCCATGTTCATGAAAAACAATACAAATAAAGTGAAACAAATATATAAAATTATAATTCCAGTATCACTCAAAGGTTTGTCGCCCCATGGGGTTCCTGTAATCAGTTGAGAGAGAAGTCCGTATAATATGATTGCATCTATGCCCCCAAGTAAAATTAAAATCCACCATTGTCTGAAAAATTGTTTTTCTGTAATGATTTCATTCATATCTCTAAGTTTATTTATTACCAATTGTTTGAAGTTCGTCGGATGGATAAATGTTAAAGCCTGATTTGTTTTGTAAAGCAATTTCAAGCATTGCTTTTGCCACTGTTTTTGCTTCTATCGCTCTGTATTTCTTAAAAGGTCCTATTAAAAATAAAGATAAAACGGGTAATACATAAGAGGCTATTTTTTCACCTAATCTAAATTCTTTTCGGTCTCCCAAAAGTAATGAGGGTCTTAATATGGAAACCGATTTAAAGGCGGAATTTTGTAAATAAGTTTCAATTTCTCCTTTTGTCTTTAAATAAAAATTATTGGAATGAAGGTCTGCCCCTAAAGATGAAATTATCAAAAATTGCTTGACCTGATTGTGCAATGCCATTTCGGCAAATTGTTCGGGATACTCCACATCCACAAGTCTAAAGGCTTCTTTACTTCCCGCTTTTTTGATGGTAGTTCCCATGGTGCAGAACATTACATCTCCCTTAACATAAGGTTCAATCGCTTTTAAATCATTAAAATCAAGTAGGTGTTCTTCTATTTTGGGATGTAATAGTAAACAAGGACGTCTATTGAATACAATGACTTTTTCGAAATTGGTATTTGATAATAGCTGAATCACAAGATGTGAACCAATTAAACCAGAACTACCAATGACTAAAGCCGTTTTTTTTGAGTTTGAATCTATAGAGTTTGACATGATTTTAATGAATTCAAATTTAACTTAATTCTTTAACAGTCCCTATTTTGGCAGTCTATTTTTAAAGCAGATTTGTCGTAATGTTTTAACTTAAAGCTTGCTTTTGTCGAAGGAGTTCGCCCTTTATCGCATTTTCAAAAACTAAATCCTCTTGAGCCCCTGAAATAAAAAATTTATCGTTGAATAAAAAATGAGGAACACCTCTCAAATTAATGGTTTTGGACTGGTAAATATCGTCATTGACTGATTCAGAATAGCTTGTGGAATTGAAAATTTCTTTAGCTTTTTCGGTGTCCAATCCCACCATGCCGACGGCCGAAATTAAGTTATCTGGATTTGATAAATCAATACCATCGGTAAAATAAGCTTTCATAAAGGTTTCTTTTAATTCAGAACTTTTATTGAATTCTTTCGACCATTGCAGGAGTCTGTGTGCATTAAAGGTGTTGAAAACCATCGATTTATCCAATTGGAAGTCAATCCCATATTGCAACCCCTGTTGTTTTAAGTACTCATTCATTCCTTGCATTTGTTCTGCAGAAATATTCTTTTTCAACATCAAATATTCTAAAGAGGGATAGGCTTTTTCTGACGGTAAATCGGGGTCAAGTTGATAACTGCGCCAAATGATTTGTACTTCATCTTCAATATTAAGTTTTTCAATGACTTGTTGGATTTTCTTTTTACCAACGTAGCAGAATGGACAAACGATGTCGCTCCATATTTCAATGGTTATAACGGGATTTTGCATTGTTTTATTTTTTGTTTTTTGCGAGATTTTCTTCGATTCTAAATTTAATGATTTCTTCAATCAGAGTGTATGGGATGGCTTGGTTTAAAGGAAATTGAACCGATCCTTTGCCTTGTTTGTATGCCGAAAGTTTTTCTTTAAAAGCTTCGTGTCCAGTAGGGGTCGCATAAAATCCAATGTGATTTTTATAAGCAGCAAAATACACCAAGGGCTTTCCGTTTGTTTTGTATGCAGGCATTCTGTATGAAAAATCTTCTTCGGAATGGGGAGCATTGTGTTTGATTAGCTGATGGATTTTGAGTAAAATTTCTCTAGTTAAAGTTGGAAAACTATCAATATAAGCTTCGGTTTGAGCGTTCATATTGGCTTAAATTTTCTTTAAATCAGTATAAGTTAACGCATGTTCTACATTGCCTGTATTGAGTGTGCCTGCAGGTTCAAACAGAAGTATTGTTGCTTCGTTTTCTGCCACAGGTCGGTGTTCTACTCCCTTGGGAATAATAATGTAGTCGTTTTCCTTAATGTCTAGTATTTGGTCTCTCAACTCCATTTTAAACTGACCCGAAACCACCAAGAACAGCTCATCTTCATTGTCGTGTTTATGCCATACAAATTCTCCTTTTATCTTAGCCAACTTAACCTGTTGCCCGTTTAATTCTCCAATTATTTGAGGTTGCCAATAGTTTTGTATCAATTCAGCTTTTTCATGTAAGTTCCCTTTTGTCATGCTTCTTGTGTTATTCTGTTTTACTTCCGTTTGAATATCCAAGCTTTATGGCCAAATAAGTCATGGGAATATAGGCCAACAATAGGTCTGTGATGTTAAACCACAGGGGAGAAGGGAGCATGAAAATATTAACGGTACCACCGAATAAAAAGAAAAAACCAATAGACCAAGCAAACTTAATTTGATGGGATGCCGCAATTTTAAGTGCTATTAATGCACCTGCAAAAGTGCCAATGGCATGGGCTAAAAATGGCATTATAAAATGCTTAGGTTCAAACAGATGAATACCAGCTTTTAGTCCTTCTAATGTTTTTACATCAACCCCTTCAGGAGGAGGAATTACAGAGTTGCTAATATTAATAAGACTCATATTAACAATACTGCCAATAACAATACCGAGTATAACGGCTAATGTGTTTCTAACTATATTCATATTTCTAAGGGGTTCTATTGTCTATCCAAACCACTTCTTCATTGGTTCTTTTGGTAAAAAAATCTACACATTTTCCATCTCCACCGCCAGTAATTCCTCCATCTGGTCTGCAAATCAATTGGCATTTTTCATTGTACAACTCACTTGGAATATCACAACATTTGGCAGGGAAATAATAAACAGTCTCGCCATTGTATTGGTATTTCCATACTTTAGTAGGAGGATTGGAAGGTGACGATTTTAATATTTCACGAATTTTGTTTTTTATACAGTTTGGTGTATTGGAACTTGTTTCGACCTTTTTACAATTAAAAGTCAATAAACATAAAATGGTTATGAGCAACGTATTGAAATGTTTTTTCATAAAAGATTGTTTAAATTGAAAAACAAATATAATTAATTATCGACTATTTTATTCAATTTATTCAAAAGTGTAGAACAAGTATTCCAATTTCTAGAAGTGGCCACAACTCCTAACTTGTTTTCAATCCATTGATTGCTTAATTTGGTGTTGCCATAACCATTGGGGCAATGTAAATAAAGGCAATTTTGTTCAATATGAATAGATTCACCCTCACTCAATCGATTTTCTAGTAGTTTGTAGTCCCAATCCTTAATTGGTTGATTGAAAAACGTAATGTAATAGTGGGAAGGTGCCGAATTAGGATCACTTTGGAAAGGATGATTACTAATAAGTTGATTTAGTTCGTTGCTTGTTAATACAATTACAGGAACTGATAGTTTGAATTGCTCAAATAGGCATGATTGAATTATTCCTTCAATTTTACTCTTGTCTTGTATTTCAGTTGAAAAAATTAGATTACCACTTTGAATATAAGTGTCAACATCTTGGAAATATTGGTTTAATAAAACCGCTTTTAAATCACTCATTTTAATGAGGTTTTTACCACTTACATTTACCCCTCTTAACAAAGCTAAGTATTTAAATTTCATAGCTGTGTTTCCTGTTTTTTGCTGATTTTTTGAACAATAAAGTGTGCGATAATTAAAATACAAACAAAACTTAATAACCAAATACTTCTTGAATTCAGTCGAGCTAAAACATTTGCAAAAGTTGCCGTAGTAAATGCATTGATAAGGGTAAACGCAAAGGCCCACAAAAACAATAAGAAGTACTTTCTGTTTTTGGAAATGTAAAGGATTAAAGCGCTTGCTATCAATAAAAAGTAAAAGCTAATACGATACAAATTGTTGAAAAAGTCAAAGGCTATAGAGCCATTATTTTGTTTAGCGTTGTTAAATGTATTAATGTCATTTGGATACTTGGTCTTTATGGTATTGTAAACGCCCGATTCGGAATTAAACCCAACGATTCCATCTCCGACATAAGTAAGTAAAAATTGCTGGTAAGTCGCTTTTATACTTTCTATGAGGTGCATTCTTAGGTAACGTCCTTCAGTTAATGTGCCTTTAATAATTTGCTTGTACTCTGTTGGGTCTTGATACCAACCGCCCGACAGTGCAAACGGTCCATTGGGTAGCCATATAAAATCCCAAGCATGATTGGGGAGTTCTGAACGATAGGGGCAAATTTTATAATTTTGGGTCGAGCAATTTTCATCTAAATAGGTTTTGAGTATGCCATTTTCAGAGAGTTTCCCCATTATGTAAATATGACTGAGGTGATTGGGGGTAAAGCCATTGCCTGCCTTGTAATTAGTAAAACAAACGATTAACCAAGAACTTAGGCACAATACCAATACCATAAGAAATCGACCTGCTGAAATTCGGTATTGCTTTGTAAATACATTAATGATAAAGGAGACAGCAAGAAACACAATACTCGTAATTAAATTGGAGTTGTGACTTATAATACTCAGTATAATGAAGAACCCATAAAGGCTCATTTTTTTATGATTAGTAGTGTTTAAAAACAACATGACAGATAAGCCTAAGATAGGGGTAAACAGGTCGGGCATTATTTGCGCAACATACCAAGGGGCTTGTGTCAATAAGCTTGTTATGGCTATAATGATTAATTTATTTTTGTAAGATAGTTGAGGGAAAAAGCAAGAAATGAAATGACCAAGAAGTAAAGCAAGAATTAAAGCTTGACAAACTACGGTCCACATTAAAGAATTTGAAATGGAAATAAATTTGATAAACCAACTGTAAAAAACGGGTCTATCGCCAGGGATTTGATGGTTAAAAGCATGTTCAACGTATGCGCTACTATCGGCTGTAAACAAAGGGAAATGGTTGTAAAACAAAACCCAAAGTAAACTAAGGGGTGCTAAAATATAGCCTGTTATTGAATAAAAAGAGAGAGTCGTTTTGGCGATATATTTCAGCTTTTTTATCAATTACTTTGAATGACTATTGAAGGGTAATCCAGCCTGAAGTTATTCATTGGGATAGCGTTCTTTTAGATATTGGATTGATTTGTTCATCAATGATTGTAACACTTCAATATTAATATCAGAAAGTTTATTGACGTATAGGCAAGCTTTCCCCATTTTGTACTTTCCTAAATTGTCTAACCACGGCAAATGCTCTTCTAAACCAGAAAACACATAGAGAGAAATGGCAGCTTTTCTGGGTGAAAATCCAATTAATGGGGCATCACCAGAGTGTCCACTTTCATATTGGTAATGGTAGTTGCCAAATCCAACAATACTTGGTCCCCACATTCTGGGTTCACATCCTGAAATGGATTGCATCAATGAAATCAAGGCATAACTGTCCGCTTTTTTTGATTCGTTTTGGGCAAATGATTCTATAAAATCAGTAACAGCTTGATTGGTATAAGTCGTTTTATTTTGTGCCATCTGTCAATAGTGTAAATTCAAAAACAAAAATATTACTTTTAACTCTTTTTCAAGACATTAAAATGCTTTAATTGTAAAATGGATAGAAAACAAGTTGGGAAACTTGAAAATCTGATTATCAAATTGAATCCCAATAAGCGAAATTAAGAAAGTGCTTTAATGACTTCAGTATTAACTGTTTTAGGGTCTGCTTTGCCTTTACTTGCTTTCATCACTTCACCCACGAACAAACCAAGTAATCCTTTTTTCCCGTTTTTGTATTCCTCAACTTTGTCGGGATATTTGGCTAATACTTCCGCTATGATACCCGAAATAAGGTTGACATCATTGGTTTGTATAACATTAAGTCTTTCGGCTATAGCAAGGACTGATTCATTTGGATTTTTAACCAATTCAGGGAATACAAGTTGACTGGCACTGCTGTTACTCAATTTCTCTTGGTCAATCAAA
>JBIPNH010000020.1:0-27216 GCA_044373665.1 Bacteroidia bacterium | reverse complement strand
CATCAGTTGAATAAACAAAGTACTAGTTCACTCAAACTTCAGGTTTCACCTAATCCTAATAATGGCAATTTTATAGTTAAGTTTCATTTAACCCAATTGAGTCAAGTAAAAATAACCCTTTACAATACAGAAGGCAAGAAAATTGAGGAGAAACTATTGAATGATGTTGTATTAGGAGAAAACACATTTCAGCGTAAATTCAAAAATTTAGACAAAGGAGGCACTTACCTTTTGACAATAGAGACTGAAAATGAAAAAATTACCCAAAAAATCAGTATCGAGCCTTAATGATTTTTTTAATTTGAAAGATTGCTTTTAATTTAATGGTCTTTCTGGATTAAGTTTTCTCTTTTATTATTACCGATAAGCGGCTTTCCTTTCAGTGCTTGAATCAATGTAAACAGAGCTAAGCAGACATAAAAAAAAGCAAAAAACCAAGTTAGTCTGGTGTTTTTAATGATATAAAAAGAGAGAATTGGCAATACTTGTAATGCGTGCATTCCTATAAAATGCGCTATTCGCAAATCACCCACTTTTTTACTCCATCCTAAAATAAACATTGTGGAATTGTCATTCAATAAACCGACCGAATGGTTCATTCTACTTCCCATTAAAAACCCTTCAAATGAAAAGACCACAAATATTAGAATCCCTAATCGGATAGACCACAAATAGTAGTGAGGTAATTCAGGAAAAGAATTTGTAAAAAACAAGAGTCCGACATAAGCGGTATAAAGAGTAACGAGAGTAGCTGCCAATGCCATCATTGAATACATGATTGAAAAAAATGGAGAGCTCACATTGTAGTGCGATGCTTTTCCTTGAGAGGCCATAATGGCAATGTAAACAACTTCAAAACTCAGCAAAATAACAACTGACCAATTAAACAAAGCAACATTAAAAGTTGGTAAATAATGACAGTACCAAGCCATTGCCCAAGCGAAAGTAAATGTTGAAAAAGCAAATTTAAAAGGTTTATACCAAGCACTAACTTGATTGTATTGGACCGGCGAAACTTTGCTCATAATCAAGAAAAAGAGAGCCGCTACAAAACAAAGAATGCCATAATAAAAGAGAAACTCGTTTCGAGCTTTTAATTGAGATATAAAAGAAATAACAATCATTTTTTATAGGGGCTTGCTATTTGTTTTTTGATTTTCATCAACCAAGTATCTGGTATAAATTTAGGTAATTTAGAAGTAATCCAGTTTATAAAACCGACTACTTTTTTCCCTTTTTCAGTCAAAAGCAACTGAACGCCTTCCTTTACCAATGCTTCAACAGAAATTGGTTGATTCATTTTCATTGCCATAGTTTGGCGCATTTTGGGTGTGTGAAAGGGGGTTTCAACCGCCCCTGGACAAAGCGCAGTAACAACAACACCTGTTCCTTCCAATTCTGCTGCTATGGTTTCCGAAAAAGCCAAAACAAATGTTTTAGTGGAAGAATAAATAGCGTAATAAGGCAAAGGGATAAATGACACAATTGAGGCAACATTCATAATTCTTCCCTCCCCTTTTTTCACCATGTCTTGTGCAAATAATTTGGTAAGAACGACCAAACTTGTTACATTCACTTGAATCATGTTTAATTCTAGCTCCAAAGAGGTTTCAACAAAATGCCCATATTCGCCAAAACCAGCATTATTAACCAAATGTGATACATTTAATTGGCGCGATTTTACTTCATTGTAAAGTTGTTGTGCCCCGTTGATTTGAGATAAATCAGCAGGCAAAACGATGGCTTCAATTTTATGATTACTAACTAAGTCTTCTTTTAGTTTTTCGAGCTTATCGATACTTCGGGCAACCAAAATCAGATTGTATTTTTTTTCTGCCAATTGTTTGGCCATTTCTGCGCCTATTCCTGTAGATGCGCCAGTTATTAAGATGTAAGAATTCATGAATAGATAAAATAATAAACAAATAGGATATAAAAAAGATTATGCAAGTTAAAAGAAATTAGACTTTGATTACTTTTTTAAGGATAGAGAATATACTGGTTGACAATAAAGCCCCTGAAAATGCAAGAAAAATATCTTTTTGAGCGTCCCAAATATCTCCTTGAGTTCCCAAATAAGCAACACCTTGCTCCTGAAAAAACACATCCGCAACCGCCCACTCTATCAGCTCGTATAATCCACTTATTGATAAAGTAATTTCAATTGGCAATATCCAAGCTACCATTTTAGGGTATTGAAACCATTTTAAAAATAATTCACGCATGGGATAAGCCAACAAAAAACCAAAACTGAAATGGACAATTCTGTCATAATGATTCCTTTCACTATGAAACACCTCTTGCAACCAATAACCAAAAGGATTTTCAGCATAAGTATACTTAGAACCATACACATGTAAACACAAATAAATCCCAATTAACAAATAAGTTATATCGCTGAATTGATATTTTTTGTAGAATAGAAACAAAACCACAAGAAACAAAAATGTCAAAGCATTTTCTAGCATCCAATTGTTAATATCACTAGTCCAAATCAATGAGTTTGCCCACACTATTGTGAATACAAACGTTATTAACCACAATAAATAATTTTGCTTAAAACCTGTTCTATTTAAAGAGTTTGCAAAGGTAAATTCCATGTTCGCAATGATAATAGATTTTGTTTAATTTCAATCAAAAATTATCATTTAGCAACTTTAATTGACTTTTCTTTAATAAAATCAGCCATTAAAACACGAGCCACATTATTGGCCACTATTAATCTTCCAAATTGATTGTAATGCTCTGTTGTCCAGTCTTTTTCACCAAAATAATCACCTGGCACTTTTTCCAGATTATCTATTACCGTTACTCCATTTTTATGATAACGGTTGACGAGTAAATCGCGATTGGCTTTCATAAAATACACCAATTCTTTCCCTACCAAACTGTCTGCCCATTCTATATTTTCACCTAAAAGATTAAAATACAATTTGATATTTTTGGCTTTGCACACTTCCACAATTTTATCAAAATCTTTAATCCTAGGATTCGTATTAACATCAATTTGAAAGGCATACGCTTTGATGTAATGGTCGGCCAAAACCCTTTTTGGAAAATCTTCACCCCCTTGTGGCAATGGAAACTTTTCTTGTTCACACCATGTTTTAATGGTATTGAAAGGCAAAGGGAAATCAACTTTTAATGTGTCAAATTCAAAACAGTGCAACATTTTTTTCTCTTGTACCTCGGCACTTGGTTGTGCATGAAATTGGAGTGCTGCACACATCCTGTTGTACAAGGGTGAAGAGGTATAATAAAAACATTTTGAACGCAACAATGCCGCCTCCTGACCAGAATAAATCCACGGTTTGTCGAACGACCTTAAATTCATGGTTACCACAATTTTTTTGACCCTTGCCGCAGTATCAATGTGTTCAATGATAGGCAGGAACATACCGGCGTGATAGGCAGGAACTTGCATTCCACTGAGTCGCATTCCATCCAAACTATCGTTAATCATATCGCTGATAGTTCGTTTGTCTTCATCGTCGGGCGCAACCCAGTAATTAGAACTTTCCCCAATGTACAACACATCATTGTGCCACTGAAATTCCCTTAAATTAAACAACATGTGCCCTTGATCTTTCAACTCAGGTTCCCAATAAATAGATTTATAAACAAAAGCACTCACCACCACCGTAGTCACAACTGCGAGTAATTTATAAATGAGATATTTTAGTGCAATTCCTTTCATCAAAATCTAAAATAAATAAAAGGTTGATATTCAGTTCCACTCAAAGCCAAGATACAAAACAGCATAAAACAATACAAAGTCCATCGTTGAACGCCATTATAACGGTTGCAATAGGCATCAAATCTCAAATCCTTGCGATGCAATTCGAGTAATCCGAACAATAAAACTAATAGAAAAACAAAGGGTTGTGTGTCCAATTGTCTAACGCCATCATTAATTCCAAATAAACTTTTAATCACTTGAGTTGACTCTGTTAAGTCTTTGGCCCTAAAAAATATCCAAGCAAATACAACTGCAACAAAGGTCAGACCTCCTTTCAACCAATTGATTCTAATTTTGACAGGAGAAAATCTTTCTATCAAATAATACAAACCATGCAAGCCTCCCCAAATGATAAATGTATAATTTGCACCATGCCATAAACCGCTGAGTAAAAAAACCAATAACACATTAAAAATCCATCTTCCACGCTTTACCCTATTGCCACCCAAAGGGACATAAACATAGTCTCGAAACCAAGAACTAAGGGAAATGTGCCAACGTTTCCAAAACTCAGATATGGACTTAGACAAATAAGGGCGGTCAAAATTGTCCATTAAATTAACCCCCATTAGTTTAGCGACTCCCTGTGCTATTAATGAATAGCCAAAAAAATCGGCATAAATCTGAAATGAAAATGAAAATACGCCAACCCAATTCCAATAAAACGGCCATTTACTTGGTTCGTTAAAAACTGAAGTTACAGTGTATGATAAATTATCAGCAATAACCATTTTAACAAAAAAACCATACAACATCAATCTAAAACCTTGTTGTAATTGGGCATAGCTTATTTTATGTTTTTCCTTAAGTTGCTCATTCAAATGGTTAAATCGCTCAATTGGACCTGCTACTAACTGAGGGAAATAAGAAACAAACAAGGCAAATTGACCTAAATTGGTTTCTGGTTTTGCTCTTTTGTAATACACATCGAGCGTGTAACTCATGGTTTGGAAGGTATAAAATGAAATTCCAACAGGTAACGCTTTACCAAAAAAATCTACAAAATCTCTTATCTTTTGATGTGGATGAACCAAGCCCTGAACCCAATCCGTGCTGCCCACAAAAAAGTAAAAATATTTAAAAAGGAACAATATCCCCAAATTAGAGATTAAACTTAGTAATAACCATCGTTTCCTGATAGAAGGCGTTTCAATGGCATCAATTTTCTGTGCACAAACAAAATCTATTAAAGTTGACAACAGGATAATCAGTGTAAATTCCCATTGCCACCAACCATAAAAAACATAAGAAGCTATCAATAACAATATCCATCGCTTGTTATGCGGCAATACATAATAGGCCGAAAATACCAAGGGTAGAAACAAAAAGAATATCCAAGAATTGAATAACAAGCGCTTATAAAATTAAAAAGCAAATCTAATCAAGCTTTGTATAGAAATACAAATTATCCTTAGAAAATTTAAAATTAGAGAAAATTTGTGCCAAATCGCTTAAAATATAGTCGGGACGAACCACTCCTTTTTCCCAATAATCATTACCTCCTTCTTGCTTTATTCTTTTGCTATAATTATAAACTTGCTTGGTCTTAAATGGTTTAAAAAAAGCATAACGACTGTCCGATTTTTTTATTTCCGCCAAACTATTAAACACGTTTACATGTATCCAAATGTCTGCATTCTGTGCTTTTTTTATTACTGTTTCTAAATTTAATGGATATGAAAAATAGGGTTTTAGGTTTGAAAACACATAATTTCCACCTGCATCCTTAATCAATTTTGCAGAGTAGGAATCACCCCCGGGCACGTTCCAAACGCCTGAAAACATAGCATCAGTCATTACCTCAACTTGATTGTTTTGCAATTTAACCTTTGCTTGAATTTGAAGGTAATTATTGCTCACAATCTTGAACAATGAATCGGCTTGTAATTGCTTATTTAATAAAACACCAAATAGCTTAATCCATTCTGCACGAGCTAAGGGGTCTTGTTCTTTGTAATTATCACAAATAATCAATTGAATATTCTGCTGTTTCAATCTTTCTTTAAAAGCCTTGTTTAATGTATTAAATCCACTGCTAATAACATAATCAGGCTTACAGGCCAATAACTTAGGCTCGTTTATTTGACCTTCATCTCCTACTTCTGTTATTTGATTTTCACCAAATTGTTCATGCAATACAGAGTCGTAATAATAATTGATATTATCAACGCCAACAATACATTCTTGGGCATTTAGTTCATTAATAAATCCTGCAAAAACGGTAGAGAGAACTACAATTCGTGGCTTGGTATTCCTTAATTTACTTTTTTCAATCTCAACCCATTGCGTATCTTTATCATTCACAAAAAACAATAACTGCGATTGTTGGGTTTCCGCAAAACCAAATCTTTTGGAATACTGAACTTTGCCAAATTGAATCCCTTCAGGTTTAGATTTTGGCACAGGCTTACATGCCCATAAAAGCAAAGACAATAAACCAACTAGAAATGGGAACCTAGTAATTGAAAACAGCCCCATTTGGAACAATACCTGCGGTAATGGTTTTTACTAATTTTTTGGTCAAGTCATAAACATAGACTTTACCTGCCGCATTAAAATCTCCAGCATCTGAAATATAAAATTGCTGATTGGCTTCATCCATTGACATGCCGTAAACAGATTGTCCTGTTGGTAATTCTAACCACAATACAGGAGAAGCGTTTTCTGTGTATTCATAAATTTTATTATCCCCAAATGAATAATAAGCTTTCCCTGTTTTGGCATTATAAATAATTGACCCGCCATAACTTCCGCTACTCAATTCAATAGAATTTTCAATTTTATTGGAATCAGCTAAAACGATACTCAATCGTCCTTTTTCTGTCACTGCACCTGAATTCCAGTCAACATCTCCGGTATTGAAAACCAATAATTTTGAATTTGGCAATGCCAATATTTTGTTAATCCCTTTACCAATAACGATAGAATCTACTAAGGCTTGTTTAACAGCATCTACCACCATAACTTTGTTAGAATTGGTTCCAACAAATACTTTTTTGTTTACCACACTCATTTGTTCACTCCAATGGTTAATATTAATTTTAGAAACCACCGTATTAGAATTTAAATCAACAACGCTTAATTCATTTGAAAACAAGTGACTTACATAAGCTTTATTAGCATCCACTTTAAAAATATAGCGTGGAGAATTTAAACTAATAGTTCCTGTATTTTTGAAACTTGTTTGGTTTACGACTTCAATTTTATTGGAGTTGTTAACCACTATGTAGTAGTTACTATTGAGTAAACTCATCGATTGAACAACATCCCCTAAAGAAAGATTATTGGCTTTTTTATAGGCATCAAAATAGTCATTTGTACCCGGTTTATACAAACCGATACTTCCATTTGCTTTATTAAAACCACCTTCATTAACAATAAAAACACCTTTATAATTATCAGCTTCTACTATTATCTTTTCGTCCTTAGTACAAGCACTGAATGCCAATAAAACTGAGAGAAAGAATAAGATTTTAACGTTGATTTTTTGAGTCATAATTGATATTTATTTTTAAAGTTAATTGATAATTTCTATGAGGCATTGGTCTATTTTCCATTACTTGATAAGTACGATTGAAAATATTTTTAACAGCAAACACAAGGGTTCCATGGTGTTTTTTGGTATTCAGACGCAATGATATGCCCGAATTAAAGAGTAAATAAGCGTCCAACTTACTGTCTATATGTTGGTCAGACTGTGAGTAACGAATTCCGATATACTGAGATTCGGCGAACACATTAAAGGTTTTGTAACGGTAATCCAAATTCAAAACACCCGTATGATTAGGGGTGTAAATTAATTGTTTTCCTAACTGTACCAGTTGATTTTGGTAGGTTTTTGCATTTATTGTTCTTACGAATTGGTAGCGCGTAATTGCTCTAAAATGATGGTTTTTAAAAACAGTTTTATGAATGGTTTGGTTAAATTCTAGTCCATTGCTTTTTACTTGTTTAGCATTTTGGGCAATCCAGATAGCAGCACTTTGGGTTGGCAACCACATTATCCAATTGTCAACCACATGTTTGAATGTTGTCACAGAAAACTCCCAAAAACGAGAATGATACAATGCTGTCATTTCCAACTTTCTTCCTTTTTCTGGCTTTAAATCACTATTTCCTCCCGGCTGCCAATACAAATCATTAAAGGTAGGCAAACGGAAACTTAGGGCTGCATTTGATTTAAGCATCCATTTTTTGCTTAACTTTTTTTCGAGCCCAAGTTCAGGTGACAATGGCGCTATTCTGTTGTCGTAAAACAATTCACGAACAGAAATCGAAAGTTTATTTCGGCGAGAATTATTGTACCAATCTATTCTTTGAAACATAGTGAACACATTTCTAGTTACACCCATGCGATACCCATCGGAAAAAGCAAGTTGATGAGTATAGTTAGCATTGCTAGTAAATTCAAGATTGGGGTTTAACTGCGTGTTCCATTCCGATTCCAAAATAGCAGACTTTGAACGACTAAGCGAAGGCAATAAGGCATTGTTGTAATAGTTGAGAAATTCATCAATGTAGCAAAGTTTTTGACTCAATTTGCTTTTAGCCGATATTTTGTATTGGTGTTGCAAATACATTTTATAGTTAAAATCCTCTTGGTATTCATTTGAATTATTAACCACGCCAACGGGATTGGGCAAATTTCTACTTGTTTGCATTAACCAAGTATTAAAATAAAAAGAGTGTTTTTTATATAGCCACGAAAATTCTTGCATCAAACCAAATTGTTTGAGTTGATTGTTTTGAATTCTTTCAATGGGCATTTCTCTTTTAAAATAATTGACATATTCGAAGTCGTTTTCACCTGACCTTTGTACAAAGCGAGTTCGGTGTTTAAAATATTTGTTAAAGCCTGAAATTGAGAATCCAACACTTTGATTGTTAAAACTGGCTCTATTAATATCCAATTTTATTCTTTTTTCATTCTCCAACTGATTTTTTAACTGTACCGTACCTGCAATGGTTCCGTGTCCCATTAAGCTAGAATTTGCGCCAGTTTCAATACTTGCCTCATCTATAAAAAACAAAGGTATTAAGTTCAAATCCTTGAGACCATTCATACAACTTTGCAAGTTAATTCCGTTCCATAACATAGAAGTATGCTGTGCACCCATTCCACGCATAGAGACAGTTGCTAAATTACTTGGTGAATATTGTTTTACAAAAAGCGATGATTGACAGCTAATGGCTTCGCTTAAGGTTTGAGACTCGCCAAAAGGTAAAGCGATAGAAAGGGTTCCTGTAGGATGGTTAGATTTAGTCCATTTAAAATCATAGCCTTTCAACAACAAAGTGTCGTTGACGTGCTGTGCATCAAGAGTTAACCCTTGGCAAAACAACAAGCAGATGATGAATAATCCTTTCATTTTAAATTTCTCTTTAAAATCAATACAATAGAAAAAAAACGAAATGACAAATGTCAGACACTTACCTTTTCTTGCCTTTTCTCCGAAAGCATTGAAAATTTGTTTGACAAAGGCAGGTCTTCTGACTTGTTCTTTTGCTTTTTTTGAACCTTCCCATTAACAAAGTTAACAGTGGTTATTATTTCAAAAAAAGGGCATTGAATAAACAATGCAAGAACTTACAGCATCGGGAAATGTTTGGGACTTACACCCAATTCCCTTTTAATCTTTTTCATAAGTAAACATCTACAAAAAAGAACCGTTATCGGGTGCAAATATAAAATAAGAAATAATTAAACAAACTATTTTGTTTAAAATTCATTAAACAAAGTTTACACAAATTAAGAACATTCCTTTTTAGGTGTATCTTCCCTTGTATTTTTCCTTGATATCAGAGGTTATTTCTCTTACTTCTTGTTCTTTTTCAATATGACTAATAAACAAAATATCATGAGTATCTACCACTAACATGTTTTGTAAGCCTTCCACAACCACCAATTTATCATCAGAATTCTCCTGCATGATAAGTGAATTATTGGTGCGATAAGCTTTAATATGTTTGCCATGTAATAAATTTCCATTTTCATCTTTATCTCTCAGCATATATAATGACTTCCATGTTCCCAAATCGCTCCAACCAAAATTAACAGGTATAACAGAAGCAATTTTGGTTTTTTCCATAATGGCATAATCGATGGAAATACTTTTACACAAGGGGTAATACTTATTAATAAAGGCTGCCTCTTGTGAGGTATTATATTTTTTCATACCTTTTTTGAATATATCAAACATGTCGTGTTGATGCGACTCAAATTCATCGATAATATCTTTGGCTTTCCAAATAAAAATACCACTATTCCACATAAAATCACCACTTTCCAAAAAGGTTTGCGCCAATTCTAGCGTAGGTTTTTCGGTAAATGTTTTAACCATAAAAACGCTTTTATTCGCTTTTATTGGTTTATCAACATGCTGAATGTAGCCGTAACCTGTGTCGGGACGGTTAGGCTTAATACCAAGTGTAAGTAATAAAGCATTATTTTCGACCACCTTAAGGGCATTTTTGATGTTTTTCACAAAATCATTTTCATCGGTAATGAGATGATCGCTAGGAGCAAACACCAACTTGGCCAAAGGATTTTGAGCATAAATTTTAAAACTAGCATAAGCCACACAAGGCGCAGTGTTCATAGAGGCAGGTTCGTCTATGATATTAGTAATAGGCAATTCAGGCAGTTGATCATTTACCAATACTGTGTAACTAGCATTCGTTATTACAAAAATATTTTCGGGTTCAATAACTGACAAATATCGTTCATAGGTCAGTCGTAATAAGGACTTTCCTACACCCAAAATATCATGAAACTGCTTTGGATAACTTTTTTTACTTAAAGGCCAAAAACGGCTTCCTATGCCGCCAGCCATTATCACTACATAACTGTTTTTATCTTTCTCCATCATTTATAGTAAACCTTCTTTATTGAAATCGTGTATGTGAACCATGCCGCAATATTCGCCATTATCCAACACTATTATTTGACTTATTTTCTTTTCTCTTAAAACCGCTACCACAGACACTGCCAATTCGTTTTTATCCACTGCAACTGGAGTTGAAGACATAATGTCTTTTGCGCTTATGTCTGCCAATTGTGTAGTATGTTCTATCATTCTTCGGATATCACCATCGGTAATCATACCGACTACCCTGTTTTGACTAATTACAGCCGTTGCTCCCATTCTTTTTTTAGAAATCTCAAAGATTACCTCTTTAATAGGTGCGTTTGTATCCACTTCAGGCTTTTCATTTTGTGCCGCTAATTCACCTATGGTGAGGTACAATTGCTTTCCTAATGTACCACCAGGATGGTATTTGGAAAAATCTTGTGAAGAAAAATTACGACATTTAAGTAAAGTTACAGCCAAGGCGTCACCCATTAATAATTGTGCCGTCGTGCTGGTTGTTGGTGCTAAATTGAGCGGACAAGCTTCTTTACCAACAGTAACGTTTAAAATATAATTTGCAGAAAGTGCTAAAACCGATTGCGTATTTCCTACAATAGCGACCAAAGGATTACCAAATTGTTTAACCAAGGGAACGATGGCTTTAATTTCAGGTGTGTTTCCGCTTTTAGAAATAACAAAAACGATGTCATCCTTTTGAATAATACCCAAATCACCGTGTATGGCATCCGCAGCGTGCATGAAAATAGCGGGTGTTCCAGTTGAATTAAGCGTTGCCACTATTTTTTGACCAATAATGGCGCTTTTGCCAATTCCAGACATTATTACTCTGCCTTTGCTAGAAAGTATCAACTGAACAACCTCAACAAAAGCATCGTCTATATAATCTGCCAATTTGGAAACTTCATTTATTTCCTCATAAATAGTTTGCTTACCATATTGTATAATGCTAGAATTTAAGTTTCGTTCGGTCATGAATGATTAAATTGTTGCAAATTTAACTTAAAAAATGATACTATAAATTTTATTAAAAAAAGATTTGGTAATATGGATTGGTCCATATTAATTTAGTGTACTATTTCAGACGATAAAAAAAAATAAAAAATGACCAGTACCCAATCTAATTTAGATGCAAAAATAGCACTCAAAGAGTTTTTTGGCTTTGATGGATTTAAAGGAAATCAAGAAGACGTAATTAACAGTGTTTTAAGAGGTGAAGATTGTTTTGTAATTATGCCTACAGGAGCCGGAAAATCCTTGTGTTATCAGCTTCCCGCATTGATGTTGCCCGGAACTGCTATCATTATATCTCCCTTAATCGCTTTAATGAAAAATCAAGTTGATAGTATCAGAGGTTTTGGCGAAAATGATAACATAGCTCACTTTTTAAACTCTTCCCTTTCCAAAACGGAAATCACCAAAGTGAAGGAAGATATGCAACAAAAAAACACAAAACTTCTTTACATCGCGCCTGAAACTTTAAAGAAAGAAGAAACAATAGAGTTCCTAAAAAGCATGGAAATCTCTTTTGTTGCCATAGATGAAGCCCATTGTATCAGTGAGTGGGGACATGATTTCAGACCAGAATACAGACGAATAAAAGAAATGGTGAAAGCCATTAATGATGTTCCCATGATTGCTTTAACCGCAACTGCTACCCCTAAAGTTCAAAGTGATATTCAAAAAAACTTGGGAATGCTTTCCGCTAAAGTTTATAAATCTTCATTTAACAGAGACAACTTGTATTATGAAGTTCGCCCTAAGGGTAGCAAAGAAAAAGTATTTAAAGACATCATTACCATTATTAAAAACAGACCCGAAAAGTCTGGAATTATATACTGTTTGAGCCGTAAACGTGTGGAAGAAATTGCTGAAATGCTCAATTTGAATGGGATTAAAGCCCTTCCTTACCATGCTGGTTTGGATGCCAAAACACGTGTTCACAATCAAGATGCCTTCCTTATGGAAGATTGTCATGTAATAGTAGCTACTATCGCTTTCGGTATGGGTATAGACAAACCGGATGTTCGTTTTGTGATGCACTTTGATGTGCCAAAAAGTTTGGAAGGCTATTACCAAGAAACAGGAAGAGGCGGTAGAGATGGCATGGAAGGTGATTGTATCTTATTTTACAACCCTAGCGATATAGAAAAGCTTGAGAAGTTCATGAAAGATAAGCCTGTAGCCGAAAGAGAAATAGGCACTTTATTACTCGACGAAACAAGCGCATTTGCAGAAAGCTCACAATGTAGAAGACGTACCTTATTAAATTACTTCGGCGAAAGTTTTGAAGAGGAAAATTGTAATAAAATGTGCGACAATTGTCGTCACCCTAAACCAAAAACAGATGTAACGAATGAAGTGGTTATCGGTTTACAATCCATCGATTCACTGAAAAGTGAAATGCCTATTTCGCATGTGGTTAATTTTATTATTGGCAAAAAAAGCGATTCAGTCAAAGACCACGGTCATGATAAATTACCTTTGTTTGGTGTTGGAAAAGACAAAGACAAGGTATTTTGGAAAGGGATTATTCGCATAGGTTTACTTAATAATTTCATCCATAAGAATATAGAAAAATATGGCCTAATCAGTTTAACCAAAGAAGGGTTAAATGCCATTAAGTCTCCAAAAAATTATGCAATGGCCATGGATACTGAATTCCAATTCGTGTCTGATGATGATTTTGAAAATGCAGTAATGGACAGTATTGCCGATGTGGTGTTAATGCGTGAATTGAAGGATTTAAGAAAAAAAGTATCTAAACAAGTGGGGCTCCCTCCGTATGTTATTTTTGGCGACCCTTCCCTAGATGACATGGCAACGCGTTACCCAATCACAATGGACGAGTTAGAAAAAATCCATGGTGTTGGAAAAAACAAAGCTCAAAAATATGGTCAAGCTTTTATAGAATACATTGACGATTATGTTAAAAAGAACAACATAGATCGCCCGTTAGATGTGGTTGTTAAAACATCTGGAGAAAAATCTAAAAAGAAAATTGCCATCATTTTGAACATTGACAAAAAAATGGCCCTTGAGGATATTGCTAGAAGCAATGGCATGAGTTACGAAGAATTGATGGAAGAACTTGAGCAAATGGTTACAAATGGCACAAGTTTGGATTTAAGTTACTGCATAGACGAAATTATTGAGGAAGAATATCAAGAGGAAATTTTCTCTTTCTTTAAATCGCAAGAAGAAGATGATTTGGACCAAGCGGTAAATGCATTTGACAACGATTTCAGTTATGAGGAATTACAACTGATGCGTCTTCAATTTATTAGTGACATGGCCAACTAGCCTGTTTTTTATAATTTTACTAAGCCTAAACTCAAACAACACTATTCGCAGCGCTGAACACCAACATATAGAAGCTCTATTTAAAAAATGGCATTCTGCGCTGCATTGGTTTTGCTTGCAATATGTTAAAAATGAAGAAGACGCAACCGAAATTGTAAATGATGCGTTCATTGCTGTATGGGAAAAGCGCGACCAATTGCCATTAGACGATTCTATCAAATCATATTTGTACACAACAGTTAAGCACAAAAGCATTAATTTTTTAAAGAAAAAAAGAATGGTGTTTGAAGATGCAGAAGTATTTTCCTTCATCCCTAATAACAGTGCTAACGTACTACAACAAATGGAAGGTAAGGAAATGGAACAACTTATTTTTAAAACCATTGACAAACTACCTCGTAAATGCAAACAGATTTTCATATTAAGTCGGAAGGAACAACTGAGCAACAAGGAAATAGGAGTCATAATGGGCATCACTCCCAAAACGGTAGAGAATCAAATTACCATTGCCATAAAAACAATCAAACAATCCATTCAAAAACAAGAAGGGAATAAATCGATTAGTGGTGAATCGCTTTTAATTTTGATTGGATTGACTATTAGTCAATATTATTGATTGACTAATTTTTTTAATTCACTCTTTAGGTGCTCCCAATTTGTAATAACGACGAAGTAGAACTTTATCTCTGTAACTTTCAATGAGAACTGAGATACCTCCGCTGTCGGTATTACATGTTCAATTATATTCGAATTCTTAGTCCCCCTCTCCTTCGGAGAGGGGTTAGGGGTGAGGTCCTCCCCGGCTGTCATGTCGAAGAAGGAGACATCTCTTTTCCGACAGCATTTCGGCAACTCTCCTTGTATTTATTCAATAAATTACGGTTTTACGACTAAATTTTCATTCACTTAAAGTCAATTCGTTCCTATTTTTTTTGGGAAAAAAGTAGGGCACCTAAGCGCAGCGACCTCACGAATTCAAAAACAAAACAAACAAAAATGAGTAAAAAGCCCACCACGAATGAAAAACTTCAATTTGCCTTAACTCACACACCAACTCCCCAAAGCTGTCAAATTAAAATTTCGCGCCATTCGTGGACGCCTCCGCACGGTTTACGTTATACTATAAAGTTTTCATTATCCTAAAATCTCATATTTTCAAAATATTTACAATAAAAAAGTCCCGCTTTTGAGCGGGACCTTTTTGTAAATTATCTATTTTAAAACTTTCGTTTACTTAACACCATGCATCATTGAACTTAGTTTTTTCGCTAACAATAGCATTAACAAACCAAGAACTATAACAAAGATAGCTATTGAATAAAAAATGGTTTCAGCACCTAATCTGTTGACATAAGATGCAACAAATCCACCAATCCAATTGGCAAACGCTGAAGACAACATCCAAACTCCCATTAATAAGGAAGCCAATTTAGGTGGTGACAATTTGGTTACTACTGATAAACCTACTGGAGATAAACACAATTCCCCTACTGTATGGAAGAAATAAGTAAATAATAACCAGATTAAGGCAGCTTTCTGTGACACTACTTCGGCATCACCTGCACCGCTTTTTACTACTTCACCTGTGGCAATAATCATAAATAAGAACCCTACCCCTAATAAAATCATACCCAAACTCATTTTGATTGGTGTGGTTAGTTTTTTACCAAATTTAGAGGTCCAAAACCAAGCAAACAATGGTGCTAGCAAAACTATGAATAATGGATTTACTGATTGGAAATAAGTAGTTGGAATAATTGTTCCAAAAGCAGATCTGTCAATATATTTATCAGTATATAACGTCAATGATGAACCCGCTTGTTCGAAACCTGCCCAAAAGAAAATAACCAATGCCGTTAATATAAAAATAACTGTAATTCTGTCTTTTTCTTGTTTGGTTAGCGGTGCTTTGTTTTTGATACTTTCTTCTGAACCTTCTTCGTGTTTCACTGGTTTTTCACCAATGGTTAAAAGGTATTTTTTGGACAATAAATTAAAAGCAATTTGCCCCATTATCATTCCAATAGCTGCTGCTAAGAATCCGTATTTAAAGCCATAAGATAGAATAGCAGTTCCATCGGCACTTTTTACTGCAAAATACTCTTCTGCAAGGAAACCACAAACCAAAGGAGCTAATAAGGCCCCCAAATTAATCCCCATATAGAAGATAGAGAAAGCTGAATCTCTTTTTTCGTCTCCTTCGCGGTACAATTGACCAACTATGGTTGAAATATTAGGTTTAAAAAATCCATTTCCAATCACTAATAAAACCAAACCAATAACCAAACCAGCATGGTTGCCCATTGCAAACAAGGTTAATTGTCCTGCTGCCATGGTTAAACCACCTATAGTAATTGCCAATCGTTGACCAATGAATTTATCAGCAATCCACCCACCTAACAATGGAGTAAAATACACAAAACCAGTAAAGGTTCCGTAAATAAGAGAAGCTGAATCTTCTGGAATATTTAACCCATTTTCTGCCCACAACTTGGTCATGTAAAGCATTAGTATGCCGCGCATTCCATAATAACTGAATCTTTCCCACAATTCAGTAAAAAACAACAAAAACAAACCTTTTGGATGACCGAAAACAGTTCCCTGTTTCTCAATGGCATCAATAACTGTATTATTAGAACTCATATCTTTTTTTATTTAGGGCAATAATATTCATTAATTATGATATTTTAAAAAAATCTTTTAATAACGCTATTTATTTAATCACTAATGTGATAAATCGTGCCAAAAAGCCTACACCAATTAAAACCAATAGTATCCCAAAATACTTGTTGATTGTGAAAAATATTCTTGAATTTAACTTCTTACCTATCAAATGTGATAAAAACACTTTTAACACATCCATTAAAAACAGTACCAATAGAATAGTTATCAAATTAACCGTTAACAATGCTTTGTATTCCACCTCTCCTGCGTACTTTAAACTGATTGACCCCAATACATTTAACCATAATATCAAGGTAAATGGATTGATTAAATTTAACCAAAACCCATTGAAAATATTTTTACTTGGAGGCACACGTTCTGAATATGACTTCAAAAAAGCCTTGTATTGATGTCGAACCGACTTAACACCCATCATCACTAATAACACCCCCCCTATCAAACTGTATAGTTTTTGGAATGCAGGTTCTTGCATAAAATCTGCAACGCCAAACACACAAAGCATCGCAATTAACAAGTCACTAAAAAAGACTCCCGACGCTAAAAAAACGCCTTTCTTAAATCCATCTTGAATACTGGTGTGTATTAACTTGAAAAAAGCAGGACCAAACAATAAAATACTGATGAAAAATCCTTGCCAAATACCATGAAAAATAGGAGAAAAATACATATTTACTTCTTAATGTGTTGACTTGAGTTCTTTGATGATGACGTCTTTTAATTCTTTAGAAAATCCTTGTTGTTGAAAAATGATTTGATTGTTTTTGATAATTAGTAATGTTGGATAACCTGAAATACCAAACTGTTTGCGGGCGACCTCATTTTCTACTAATAAAATCGGGTAATTTATACCGTGGTATTTGACAAATCTTTCTAAACGTGGAATGTCATTTTTCATGGGGTTAATCCCCATTACAGCAACACCTTTATTTTTAAACAAACTGTCTATTTCCTTGAGATGAGGAATGGCGGCAATACATGGACCACAGGAGGTGTAAAAGAAATCCAAAATAACTATAGAATCCTTAGGAACGGAGAAAAAGAAAGAATCATTACTTGCATATACTTTGGCTTTAAACAAAGGCAAACTATCTCCTTTTTCAATCAATTTTTTTTCTTCTTTTCTGTTCGCTTTCCAAAGAGAATCACCGTTAACAAAAGATTTTAATCTACTTTGTAGAGAATCCACTTCTTTCTCTAATATTTTAACTTCAGCTTTATTCAATCTTTGAATTGACTTTAAAACCAATTTGTTGTATTGAACCTGCCCTGTCATCCAAAACCATTGTTGAAAGGTATCAATAAAAAAAGTCTGCTTGTTGACATGTAAAATCGTCAACATGGTTGAGGCAATATCTAGGGTTTCATCTTTTGAAGAATCTGTTTCTTTTAAAATGTAATATTGCTCACTAATACCTGCCAATTCAAATTCCTTGGCATCAATTTTATAACGCAATGGAATGTAAGTTAAGTTGTTTTTTTGATAAGTAAATTGCTTTACCGACTCCTTCAAAGTAGACAAATAATAGATATTCGCATAATTAGATTTATATACGATTTGACGAGCATCATAGGCATTAAATATAGTGTCTTTAGGATTGGTTTTCAATTCCCAACCGAGGTCCATTGCACCTAAAGAGTGCTTGGCTTTTTGATGAACATAATAGAAATCGGTATCGCTGTGGTCAAAAAATTTAAAGTTCGACTCATATTTTAATTCATAAGCCTTGTATGACTTTTGATTTTTCTTAATATTTTTAACAATTGATTTGACTGATTGAGATCGTAATACCAAAGACAGACTGAAAAAAAGAAGTGTAAATAGATAAAATCGTAGTTTATTCATGAGTTTTTTACAACAATACAATATTTAACTTAAATTTGCAACACTATGTACAACAATATACTAACCGTTACTGAACATCACATACAAACTATTACTATCAATAGAGAAAGTAAACTCAATGCTTTGAATATTGAAACTTTACAAGAAATAAAACAAGCTGTGTCTGCGGCACAAAATGACACAGAAATAAAAGGTATTATCATCACAGGAAGTGGTTCTAAAGCCTTTGCTGCTGGTGCCGACATCTCAGAATTTGTAAATTTCAACGAAGAACAAGGTCGTAAAATGTCTGCCGATGGCCATGCTGTAATGAATACAATTGAACAATCTGGCAAACCTGTCATTGCTGCTGTTAATGGTTTCGCTTTGGGTGGTGGTTGCGAGCTTGCTATGGCTTGTCACCTCAGAATTGCCTCTGAAAATGCTAAATTCGGTCAGCCTGAAGTTAACCTTGGGGTTCCTCCGGGTTACGGTGGTACTCAACGATTAATCCAATTGGTAGGTAAAGGAAAAGCAATGGAACTTTTATTAAGTGCCGATGCCATTTCTGCAAACGAAGCTTTGGAATACCGCTTGGTTAATGATGTGGTGCCTATTGAAGATTTATTGCCTAGATGTTTTGAAATTTTAAACAAACTTAAAACTAAATCTCCTATGGCTATTGCAAAGGTTATAAGATGTGTAAACGACCATTTCGACCACTCTAAAAATGGTTTTGAAACTGAAATTAATGAATTTGGGCACGCTTTTGGCACCATTGATTTTAAGGAAGGTACCGACGCTTTCTTAAACAAACGTAAACCAAACTTTTAAGCCTTTATTTACAAATTGACCATTTCTAGACTTCTTCTTTTTGCCTCTCTCCTATTTTGTGCCCTCAAAAGCAATGCACAAGATGCCGACTTTTGGTATGACCATCAATTAAAAAAAATGACTCTCGATGAAAAAATCGGTCAGTTGTTTATGGTGGCTGCCTATTCTAACAAAGAAGCAAGTCACACCGCACAAATTGAAGAGTTAATTCTTAAATACAATATCGGAGGACTGATCTTTTTTCAAAACAGCCCTCTTAAGCAAGCTTATTTAACCAATTATTACCAATCCCTTTCAAACACACCTTTGATGATTGGAATTGACGGAGAATGGGGACTTTCCATGCGTTTGCAAAACACCCAAAAATTTCCTTATGCCATCACTTTAGGGGCATTACCAAATGATTCTCTGGTTTTTCAATATAGTTCTGCCTTGGCAAAACAATGTAAACGATTAGGCATACACATCAATTTTGCACCCGACATTGACATTAATAACAACCCTAACAATCCTATCATCGGTTTCAGAGCATTTGGTGATAAAAAAGAAAAGGTTGCAAAGTTTGGAACTGCCTATAGCAACGGAATGCTCAGTGAAGGTGTTCTTTCTTGTGCCAAACATTTTCCTGGTCATGGTGATGTTTCTATCGACTCTCACAAGGACTTGCCTGTTGTAAACAAAACATTAGCAGAGCTTGACACTTTAGAACTTTATCCATTTAGAGAATTAATTAAAAATGGCGTGGCCTCCATCATGGTTGCACACCTTCAATACCCAGCTTTGGACAACAGACCAAACCGCTCGACTTCTCTTTCTAAATTTGTTATTGACACACTACTAAAACAAACCATGAAGTTTGAAGGTCTTGTTTTTACAGATGCGCTCAATATGAAAGGAGTCGCCAAACATTTTGCACCTGGTTATGTTGATTTTGAAGCTTTTTTAGCTGGAAACGATGTTTTACTTTTTAGCGAAAATGTTCCATTGGCATTTGAATTGATTAAATATGCTATTTTAAATGGACAAATTTCTGAAGATGAGTTGAACCAAAGGGTCAGAAAAATTCTTAAATGGAAAGAATTTGCGGGACTAAATCACTACGCCCCAATCGACCTAGATTCATTAATGATAGATTTGCAAGGCAAAGAAAATGAAGCCCTTATTCAATCAATCGCCAATCAAACCATTACCTTATTCTCCGACAGTAAAAACTTAATCCCGATTAATAAGAATGAGAAAACCGCACTTGTCACAATAGGTGATTTAGACCAATCGATGTGGAGTGATTACCTCAAAAAGCACGACAATGTTAAAGTAATTCGCCTAGTAAAAGGAAGTCCGCTTAGCAAACAAAATCAAGCCATCATTAGCCTTAGCGACTATAAACAAGTCATTATCAGTTTACACCAACCCAAAGTCTGGAATCAACAAACGGCGGGTTTTGAGAATACAGACATTCAGTTTATCAATCAATTGGCTAATAAAAAAAAATTAATCGTTGTCAATTTTGCGAATCCTTATGTATTGGCAAAGTTCAACAAGAACATCACCTTAATTAATGCCTACGAAGATTTAAGTTATTTTCAGAAAGCCAGTGCAGATGTTCTTTATGGCACCATCAAACCTGTTGGAACTTTACCAGTATTAATTACCCCACAAACCCCAACCATAAATCTTCCAACTACCAAAAACTACAAAGCCAATTCTTTAGGTGTAGATTCTACTATTTTGAAAGACATTGACCCCATTGTCGCCCAATTGATTGACAAAAAAGGCGCACCAGGCTGCAGAATCATTGCGCTAAAAGATGGACAAGTTATTTACAACAAATCATTTGGCCACTTAAACTATGACAGAGCAAAAAGAGTCAACGAAGAAACCATTTACGACATTGCCTCAATAACCAAAATTGCTTCTACAACATTGGCTGTTATGAAACTTTTTGATGAAGGGCGTTTGGATTTAAATAAAACCATTGGCGATTATGTTCCTCAAGCAAAAGGCACAAACAAAGGTTCACTCGTTATCAGCGAAGTCCTTCAACACCGCGCTGGACTCAAGGCGTGGATACCATTTTACAAAGAGACACTTCCATTTATAGACAGCATTTACTGTGCAAAAGAAGACTCAGCTTATTGCATTAAAGTGGCTGATAATTTTTTCATGCTCAAAGCAAACAAAGACACCCTTTACAAAAGAATTTTCACTTCGCCACTTGAACCAAAAGTATATCGCTACAGTGATTTGGGATTAATGTTAATGCAACTTGTCGTTGAAAACATTACAGGACAAGCATTAGATGAGTTTGTTTCAACTCATTTTTACAAACCAATGCAACTCAATAGCTTGGGATATAACCCATGGAAAATGCATGATATTGCCAATATTGCACCAACTCAAATGGACCGATTGTTCAGACAACAAGAAATTTGCGGCTATGTTCACGATCCAGGTGCAGCTATGTTGGGAGGTGTTAGTGGACATGCAGGTGTTTTCTCGAATGCCCAAGACCTAGCACAACTAATGCAAATGATTAATGATGGTGGCACATACAAAGGTAAAGAATACATTAAATCATCAACAATACAAAGGTTTACCGCTTATCAAAGAGGAGACAGCCGCCGTGGTTTGGGATTTGACAAACCGGATTTTAGCGGCAACACCAGTCCCGCAAGTATTTTTGGCAGTCCATTGACATTTGGCCATACTGGTTTTACAGGAACCTGCGCTTGGGCCGACCCTAAATACAATTTGGTATTTGTATTTTTAAGCAATCGCATTTGCCCTGATGAGGAGAATAAGGAACTAATAAACGGAAATTACCGCATCAAAATCCACGATATTTTGTACAAATCGATTGGGTTGTAACTCTATTAGGGTTTTGACTGTTTAGTATTGAATGTTGTGTTTTATGTTTTTGAATTTTGTATTTATTGAATATTAATTGATAAACGAAAAGTTTATAATTATAAATCTATACCCCATAATACTCCCATTGAACGTCTTGAAACCATTCAGACGCCAAGCATGGCGTCTCTACCATTAACAATTTATACATTAATCATTCCCCGGCTGTCATATCGACGAAGGAGACATCTTTTCTCGACAGCTTACAGATACTTTCCTTGGCTGATTATATTCAATAAACTTCGGTTTTAGGACTTAATTTTCATTCATTTTTTTGATTTTTTCTTCCTACTTTTTTATGGGAAAAAAGTAGGCAAAAAGCCCACCACGAATGAAAAACTTCAATTTGCCTTAACTCACACACCAGCTCCCCAAAGCTGTCAAATTGAAATTTCGCGCCATTCGTGGACGCCTCCGCACAGTTTACGTTCATCCACAAAAAACACCGCATTGAATGGCACGTTTGGAAACCCAAGAAGGATTTTTGATTAATAAACAGTTACCCTTATTTTAATTGTAAATTTAAAGTTCAACCATTTTATTTCCTTTCATCCATACCACAAATTGCGTTATTTTTGTGTCTTGACTTTAAAATGATTAGAAAACTACTGTTTTTTTTATTTTTCATTGGCATTAATTCAATTTATGCTCAATCTCAAATTACGGGAGGAGAAATCTATTATAAACAGATTGATAGTTTTAAATACATTGTTACACTTAATATTTACAGAGATTGCAGAGGTGTAGCGTTAAATGGAGTAAATGGATTTGTGTATGGTGGCAATAAAAAATATGCGATGAATTTTAGAAGAGTGTCTATTGAAAACATCTCGGAAAATTGTGGAACAGCCTGCCAAAACACCAATGCACCCTCCAATGCAGGGATAGAAAAACACCTTTTCAAAGACACCATTGATTTTACACAAGCGCCTTATGATACCTTATTGAGAAATAACTATTGTGAAATTACTTTAGGCGTTTTTACACAAGGTTGGAATAATGGAATTACAACTATCAACAATCCCAATTTTTTTGTGGATGCCATGGTTAACATTTGTCATCAAAAGGCCTTGATCCATTCCCCTGAGTTTAGCAACAAACCTTTGTATCAAGCTTGTTGTAATCAACCTTTGAGATACAATCCTGGCATCTTAAAATTTGAAGACACCGATTCCTTTTCATTTGAATTGGTTGGAGTTTTAAATAATTACAATTCGAACGCTACATACAATGGGTCATATACCAAAACAATTCCAATGACCCCATTTTGCCCACCTAATCCAGGAGTTATTAATTGCAGACCATTAACTAATGCTAATCCTTCGAGAGGGTTCTATTTTGACCCCTTAGTCAATGATATTGTTTTTACTCCAACAAAATGCGATGAAACTGGTGTGATTAAATTTCAAGTGAAACAGTGGCGATTTAATACCCAAAATCAAAAAATGGAATTAATAGGTTATGTCAATAGACAAATGTTAATTATTGTTAAAACATGCCCTGATAACAACCCTCCTTATTTCACATCTAACACCAAAACTTACAATATCTGTTTAGGCGATTCATTTAAACTAAATATATCATCCAAAGACGACCCCTTTTTACCCAATCAAACCACTCCTGATAGCACCTACATTTCATGGAGTAACAATTTAGACAATGCCAGTTTTACTTACCTTGACTCTAGTGCTAGAGAAAAAACGGCGGTTTTGAAATGGAAAGCAACAGGGAATCCTTATCAGATTACACAAAAGTATATTCATTTAAAAACCATTGATAAACAATGTAATGTGCAAGCCAGTAAGGGCGTTTTAATTAATGTATACCCTAAAATAAATCAAATCAAAAATACCCAAATAATTGATATTAAGGGTTGTAATTATCTTACCTTATTTAATGAACTAAAAGCCGACTCTGTGACTAAAAAAAGTGATTTAGTCTACTTTTATAGCATCAAGAGAATCAGTCCAGATGTACAACAATTATTTACAAGCAATAAACAAACCGATAAATTCAATTACCACACCTCTGGTAAATACGTAATTATGTCAAGCATTCAATTCAAAGGCTGGGCATGCAACATCGCACATTACGACACAATAGATGTAGAAGTTATTAATCCATTTAACAATGCTTTCAATAATAGCTTAGTTTGTTTAGGAGATTCCATTCTCTTGGGCAATAAAAACTTTAAAGACACAAATACCTTTTTGACTTGGGAGTATCCTATTGGAAATCCTGTTTCAAACGCGAATACTTACCTTTTTATTCAAGATGGGAAATCAAATTTTTTAAGACTGAAACATCAAAATAGTTCTTGTAACTCAATTATTGATTTTGAAATATTTACAAAAGTCAATTTGAATATTAGTTCAAGAGATACTTTTATTTGCATGAATAATCAAATACACCTTTCATTAAAAAGCTTTGTTCCCAAAACACCATATAAAATCCTTTGGATAATGAACGACAAAGACAGCATTTATAAAGATGTATATGGCAATATTAAAATAACTCAAGCAACTAAAGTTGAAGTTCAATTTGTAAAAAACCCGAAATGTATTGAAAAAAAATCCATATTAATTCAAACTTCTGAACGACCCGTTATTAGTTTGAACTATATAGATACTAGTGTATGCAAAAACAGCTTTTTCAGTATTAAACCCAATTACAAAAAACATTTATTCCCAATAAAACAATACATTTGGAACATAAACAATGCCAATATTAACCATAACGACTCTCTATACAGCAACACATTTACCACCAATCAAAACATTAAGTTAATTATATTAGATTCCCTTAACTGTTCTTCTAATACCATAAGTACTAAAATAAATATTGCTCCCCTAATTAACTTATCCCTTATAGATTCTATAAAGTGTCAATCTCTTTATCCGTATTTAACTATTCTATCTAATGAAATCAATTCTAAAACAAAAATTGAATGGTGGATAGATGGAAAACTAGACACAAACAAGCAATTAAAGTATTTCAACGCATTTACTAAACCATTAAACATTAATGTAAAAGTTTATGACAGCTTTGATTGTGTTACAGAAAAAACCATTGTTACCACTTCCATTATCAGACCTAAATTTACCTTTCCTAACCTTAAATTTTGTGCCAATCAAATTGTCTCTTTTCAACCGTCTTACTCTTCTACAAAACCAATTACTTATTACAATTGGTTTGCTAATGGAGAAAATATGTATTATCCTGATAATAAATACCTCTTTAAAACCAATGATTCTATCTTCTTAAAACATATTATCAAAGATTCTGAGGGTTGTAATTATGCCGATTCTATTCTACTAAAACCGACTTTTCCTGTTGTTAAAATTAAAGGAGATACAATTTACAACATCAATGGGTTTGTAAAACTAGAAGCCGACCAAGTCTTTAATTCCTATTTATGGAATAACAATACCACTCTTAAAACCAATCACTTTCCTGCCAAAAACCTAGGACCTCCGGGTATTTACCCTATACAATTAATAGCGTCTTATAACAGCAATTGCAAGGATACCGCAACTGTCAATTTGCGTATTTTACCTTCTTCGAATCTTTTACTCAATAGGTCAACCGTTTTCAAACTTTACCCCAACCCTAGTGAGGGTTTGTTTACGATAGAAACATCGGTTGCAGGACCAGTTGAGATTCACAACATCAACGGACAATTACTACTCAACTCCCACATCCAAGTAGGTGAAAATATGTTGAATTTAAAAACATTCAGTAATGGGATTTATTTCCTAAAGTTTGAAGGAAAGGCTTTTAAATTGGTGCTACAGAAATAAACTATTTTTGATTGAAGATTTTTGATTTTTGATTTTATAATTAAGTTTTTGTCATGGTGAGAGCTTGTAGTGAGTTAGTTTCCACTGAGTTTATCGAAGGGAAGTGCTCTCTAACCATAGACAAAACAGCCTTTAAGTTGAGTCCAACAACAGCACCTAACTCCCCTCTAATCTTTTCATTTTTGACCTCACCCTAAATCCCTCTCCGAAGGAGAGGGACTTTTTTTTACGGTTAATTATTTTAAATCCTGAATAGTTTAGGGTTCAACGACACCAAACTCCCCTCTTCTCAGCTTAGCCTAGTGGGTGAGATCCTTCACATGCTCCCCTGTCTAGCTGAGGCCCTCCCCGGCTGTCATGTCGACGAAGGAGACATCTCTTCCCGACAGCTTTACAATGAGAACCGAGATACCTCCGTTGTCGGTATGACATATTCAATTATATTCGAATTCTTATTTCCCCTCTCCTTCGGTCCCGATAAATATCGGGAGGGTTAGGGGTGAGGCCCTCCCCGGCTGTCATGTCGACGAAGGAGACATCTTTTCCCGACAGCTTTACAATGAGAACCGAGATACCTCCGTTGTCGGTATGACAGCCAGCCGGCAACAGATACTGAGACCTGTGCTGAATTAGATTCTGAAACTTGTTCTAAACTTGATTTTGGATGACAGATATTAAGAGATTCTGAATAAATTTTGAGGACAACATTTTCCAGAATGACTGATGATACCTGTCCTGGACTTGATTCAGGATGACTAAGGGAATTTTAAATCTCGTAATGAACAGCAGACGCCAAGCTTGGCGTCTCTACCGATGACAATCTAACCTTTTGACACCCTTCGGTACTATTCAGCATAGCTGAATAACTCAGGATGACAAAAGGACAATAAAAACTACTTAAACCCTTTAAACCAATAAACACCTCAACAAATAAACACCTCAACAATCACGCTGCACGGCGTGAAACTAATAAACAATCACACTGAACAGAGTGAAACAACTAAACACATAAACCTCTCAACAAATAAACACCTAAACACCTCAACAATCACGCTGCACGGCGTGAAACAATCACTCATCATTGCGTGGAACCGTAAACAAAAAAACCGACATCAATTGATGTCGGTTTTTTTAAAATAAATCAAAATAAAACGATCTTACATTTTCATTACTTTCACTTTGCCATAGCCTAATTTTTCTAAGCCTTCTTTAATTTTCAAATCATCACCTACACACATAATGACTAAATTATCTAAA
>JBIPNH010000112.1:0-7646 GCA_044373665.1 Bacteroidia bacterium | reverse complement strand
ATTCAACACAAAATACATATTGTGGGAACACCCAGATTACGAAAACAAACAATCTAGATTATTCTTTGCAAGATACGGTCAAGTATGGATGGCAGAAGGTATCACCAACTTTGATAAAGAACCAAATTGGTACTTAATTGCAAATTCTCAAGGAAACGGCGAAGTATGGGATATGGAAGTAACACCAGACGGTAGTTCATTATTTATTTCTAACAGTAGCACAATATGGAGAGTAGATGGTTTAAATACTGCTACTTACTTACCTTTCTCACCTGAATTGTCTATTCCACCAGGAATTACAATGACCAATTTGAATTTCAATTCAGGTGGTCGTTCTATCACTTCAGTGAACTTAGATCCTAGAAATTCTAACAAAGCATTAATAACAATTGGTAACTACGGTGGTGGAAGTCACGTTTTTGTTGGAAATAGCATGTTAGGTACTCCAAGTTATACCAACATTACCAATAATATTCCTGATATGCCAGTTTATGATGGTGTTATTACATACGCCAATTCAAATTCTTACTTTGTGGGAACAGATTTAGGTATATTTGCAAGTGACGACGGTGGTAATACTTGGACTTCACAAAGTGTAAATAGCAAGTTCCCAAGAGTGCCAACTATTTCATTAAGACAATTTTACTTTCCATACAAAAGCCAAGGTGCTATTTATGCAGGAACTCACGGAAGAGGATTTTTTGAATGTGTTCAATACAGAACTTCATTAAAAGAAAGCGTTTCTAAAAAATTAACTCAAGCTTTTTCAGCTTATCCAAATCCAGCAAATGATATAGTAACTGTAAAATTTGATTCTCCGGTTAATGAAAAAGTAACCCTAAATGTAATTGACATTAATGGTAAAGTGACATACTCACACACTCACTTAGCTCATGTTGGTACTAATAGTGTTTCATTTGAAACTGCATCAATTAAATCTGGTGTTTATGTTATTACAAGCACTGGTTCAAAAGGTGGTAGCACTAATAACGGTTCAATAAAACTAGTTATAAGAAGATAATTAAATTAAAATACTTTAAAAAATCCGCACTCCAAAATAGTGCGGATTTTTTTTTAATAACTGTTTGATTTGTTGTGTGGTTAAACTTATTTTGCAGTAGAAAAAATGCTAATTGCCAAAACCAATAAAGAACTTAAAAAATTCTTAGAAAACAGAGAAATGAATCAAAAAATTGGTTTTGTTCCGACAATGGGTGCATTACATCATGGACACTTAAAACTAATAGAAAAAAGTAAAAAGGAAAGTCTTTTTACCGTTGTTTCTATCTTTGTAAATCCAAAACAGTTTAACAATAAAGAGGACTTTAAAAAATATCCTATAACCATCAATGAGGATATTAAGTTACTAAAATCTATTGATTGCGATTTGCTTTACATGCCTACATACGAAGAAATATATCCTTCTGTTTTGGAGAATATCGACATTCCACTTCATGACTTAGACAAAGTATTTGAAGGCGAAAAAAGACCCGGACATTTTAAAGGAGTAGCAGCTGTTGTTCACCGTTTATTTAGTTTAGTTGAACCTCACAAAGCTTTTTTCGGTCTGAAAGATTTCCAACAATGCCTAGTTATTAAAAATTTAAGAGATCAGTATTTTAAAAACATTAAACTTAAGTTTTGCCCAACCATTAGAGAAAAAAGTGGTTTGGCTATGAGTTCAAGAAACAAAAGATTGAGTAAAGAGGGTCTGATCATTGCTTCTAATATTTACAAAGCTATGAAAGAAGTGAAATCAAAATACAATCATTTAGATGTTAATACGGCACTTAAAGAAGGACTTAAAATACTAAAAAACCACCCTATAGAAATTGATTATTTTTCTGTAGCCAATAAAAACACGCTTAAGCCAAATAAACAATGGATGCCTGTCAGAAATAATGTTTTGTTGGTGGCGGTAATCGTTGAAGAGGTAAGGCTAATAGACAACATCGTTATTTAAATCATGAATTTTACAGAAAAACATACGGACTATCTGCAAAAACTTAACGAGAGTTTAGCCCATTTCAAAGACCTTGCTTTGGCAAAAAAAAGACTTAGTTTTTGGAGATGGAAAGCAAGTGAAAATCTAGACAAACTTTTGTTTGAATTTGATACTAATGTAAAAAAAACTGACGGTAAGTTAACTTGGTGCCCAGACAATGCAAGCACTATTGAGACTTTAAATAAACACCTTAAAGGTTTTGACAAAATTAACTTTCATAGACATATTGGTATACAATCTGTTCTTCTTGATATTGACTCAGAAACAATTAAAAATCACCACCAAGCAGATGTAGTTGTTACAGATGCTAAATTTATAATAGCAAATACGGGTAATATTTATTGTTCATTCTACAGCGTTGAAGAATATTTGCAAGTTATACAAGCTAAAAAAGTGATTATTATTGCGGGAATTGATACGTTATTAAGTCATCAAAATGAGTTGCCCTTATCCAAATTACTTTATTCTGTATATGAAACGGGTTCGTTAAGTTATCCTGCCGAACTGTTGTGCAGACCGGGAAAATTAAGAGGCTTTAATGGTGAAATTGTATTAATTATAACAGATAATAACAAAAGTAAACTACTTGAAATTCCCTCACACAGACCACTGTTTAGTTTATTAAACTTCGCTTTACCTCCTGTTTGTCCTATTCAAGCTACTGAAAACAAAGGAGATAATCCCAAAGATTTAGATTCATTGCAATATTTTCTATATCCATTCATGAATGGTTTAAAAACGTATTCATCAATTATTTACAATAATTATGGATTTAAGCACCTTTCGGAATATTTGCCTTACGACTTAATCTTGTACGAACAAGTAATGGAAGCACGTGCAGCCATTAAAGAAGATGAAAAAACGAGCCCATTCCTCAGCTTATTAAATCCAAGTTCAGCACAATTGGCAACTCAACCCAACAAATTTAGTCAAGTAAACAAGTTTAAAAAGTTTGCTACTGAGCAGTTTTTTGGAACTATTAATTCTTAGGATTTTCCTTGGGCATCAATAACAGCTACCGCAACCATATTTACAATTTCTCTTATTGAGCTTCCCAATTGAAGGAAATGGACTGATTTATTAAACCCTAATAAAACAGGTCCCATACTTTCAGAGTGGCCAAAACTTTGAGCAAATTTATAAGCTATATTACCTGAAGCTAAGTTAGGGAATATAAAGGTATTTACATCTTTATCAACTAAGGTGCTAAACGGGAAATTTTCTTTAAGTAGTTCATTATTCATAGCAAAATTGGCTTGAACATCACCATCAATAGTGATTTCTGGATGGTTTTTGTGAAGATAAGCAACGGCTTTACTTACCTTTTCAGGCACTTCACCTTTGGCACTTCCAAAATTACTATAGCTTAAAAGTGCAATAGTGGGTTTAACTCCCAACTTTATTATTTCAGCATGGGTGCTTTTCGCTATTTCAACCAATTCTTCGGCAGTAGGATCAATATTTACAGTGGTATCGGCAAAAAAGTAAGGTCCTTTTTTGGTCATGATAATGTACATCCCTGCTATTTTGGTAATTCCTTCCTCTTTACCTACTATCTGCATTGCAGGTTTTAAGGAACGTGGATAATTTTTGGTTAAGCCCGAAATAAAAGCATCTCCCTCACCTTGATTGACCATCATGCAACCGTAATAATTTCTATCACGCATTAATTTGATAGATTCATAGATATTTACTCCTTTTCTTTGGCGTTTATCAAAAAACAATTGACCATATTCTTCTCTTTTAGCATCTTCCAAAAGTGGGTCAATAATTAACACCTCACCTAAATCAATGGCGTTATCTAACAACAGTGCTTGAATTTTTTCTTTATTCCCCAATAAAATAGGAATTGCAATACCCTCTTCTTTACAAATTTGTGCTGCTTTAAGAATTTTTACATTGTCAGCTTCGGCAAAAACCACACGTTTTGGATTTTGTCTTGCTCTTGTCATCATTCTTCGAATAAAACGATTGTCGAGACCTAACCTGTTTCTAAGTTCAAGTTTATAATTTTCCCAATTGGCAATTGGATGTTTAGCTACACCGCTATCCATAGCAGCCTTTGCCACAGCAGGACTTACACATTCAATTAATCTTGGGTCAATTGGTTTAGGAATAATATAAGTTCTACCAAACTCAACATTACTCTCATTGTAAGCTTTCATAACAGTATCAGGCACTGGTTCTTTGGCCAATTGTGCAATGGCTCTTACAGCAGCTAATTTCATTTCCTCATTGATAGTAGTTGCTCTTACATCAAGCGCTCCTCTAAAAATAAAGGGAAAACCAAGCACGTTATTCACTTGGTTAGGATAATCACTTCTACCGGTTGCAAAAATGATATCAGGACGAGCACTAATGGCTAATTCATAGGAAATTTCGGGGTCGGGATTCGCCATAGCAAAAACGATAGGGTCGCTTGCCATGCTTTTTATCATATCTTGAGTAAGAATATCTGCTTTAGATAGTCCCACAAAAACATCAGCCCCTTTCATTGCATCCTCAAGCGTTTTGATAGAGGTATCTGTAGCAAAATAGGTTTTATATTTATCCAAATCAGTTCTGCTAGTTCTCAATGTCCCTTTACTGTCAAGCATTAATACATTTTCTTTCTTTACACCTAGCGCGATGAACAATTTGGAACAACTCATGGCACTTGCACCAGCACCATTGACTACCATTTTAATAGATTCAATGTTTTTGCCTGTTATTTCCAATGCATTTAACAAAGCAGCACCACTAATGATAGCAGTTCCATGTTGGTCGTCATGCATGATTGGAATTTTAAGCGCTTTTTTAAGTTGTTCTTCAATTTCGAAACACTCAGGGGCTTTAATATCTTCCAAATTTATACCGCCAAAAGTAGGTTCTAATGCTTTAACACAAGCAACAAAACTATCAATATCTTTGGTGTTTAATTCAATGTCAAAAACATCAATATCAGCAAAAATTTTAAAAAGAACGCCTTTACCTTCCATAACTGGTTTGGAAGCTTCTGGTCCAATATCACCCAAACCTAGCACAGCTGTTCCATTCGTTATAACAGCAACTAAGTTTCCTTTGGCTGTATATTTATAAACATCTTCTACATTTTCTGCAATCATAAGACATGGCTCTGCCACCCCTGGAGAGTATGCTAGACTAAGGTCACGCTTAGTTTGTGTTGGTTTTGTAGATATGACTTCAATTTTACCTGGACGTCCTGTGCTGTGGTAATCTAATGCATCCTGTTGTTGTTTTGTTGTAGACATAATATCAACTGCGAATTAAGTACAATTTTTTTTGAAAATGTTAATTATTTATCATTTTAAATTAGTAATTTAGCGTTCTAATTAATTTAATCAATTATGAAACAGATAATAAGCCTTTTCTATTTATGTTTCATGTGTATTTCGCTTGATGCACAATCCTTTAAAATAAAATTAACTGAACATACATTTAATGTTGAATCGGTTGCTTATTCTTTAGATGGGAAGCTATTGGCGAGTGGAAGTGCAGATGGGGTAATTCACATTTACGAATTAGATTCGTTTGGAATACCTAAAATAAAGCAAACTTTTAATGGCCATTTGGGTTCTGTTACCCGTTTGGTTTTCTCTAAAAACAGTAAATATTTGGTAAGTTCTAGCAAGGATTATTCCTGTAGACTATGGAATATAGACACGCCTAGCTTAAGCAAAGTCTATAACATTCACATGGAACCTGTAACCTCTGCTTTTTTAGATCCTTCTATGACCTATTTAGTTACATCGAGCATTGATGGTACTATTAAACTTACCCATTTAAGAGATAACAAAAAGAATAAAACCATTAAAATGGGAGGTCCAATCAATGATTTAAAATTAAGCAGCGATAGAAAACATTATTACGTTGCATTAAAAGGAGGCATCATTAAGAAAATTGAAGCCATTGGTAAAAACGAAGAATTATTGACTTTTACTGGACACGGTGATGAGGTAAACATGTTAGAATTATCTCCTGTGGCTGGTTTTATGGCTAGTGCTAGTCATGACAAAAGTATTATTATTTGGGACATTAATACAGGCAAACAAGTTAAAAAACTAAGTGGTTTTGAATGGAAAGTTACCTGCTTACAATACAGTTCCGATGGTCGTTATATCATTGGAGGATGTAATGACGGATCCACAAAATTATTTGAGGTTGAAACGAGTAAACACATTGCTGATTTTAAAGAAATGGGCAAAAATGTTCGCTCTGTTTCTTTTTGCAAAAACGGTAAACAAATTGCAGTTGCTACCCACATGGATGGCAATATTTTAGGTTCCCTTATTTATAATACAGGTGTTGAAAGTATAACAAAATCAACCTCTGTACAAAAAGCACCAAGTAAAAACACAAACACTAAAACAACTGTTAAGAAAACTACGGCAAGCAATTAACAATGAATCCAAACAGCATAGAATCGAGCAAAGCACCTGAACCAGTGGGATTATACCCTCACGCCAAACGAGTTGGAAATTTACTATTTTTAAGCGGTGTAGGCCCAAGAGAAAGAGGCACTAAAATTATACCTGGTGTAGAATTAGACGAAAATGGCAAAATAGTTAGCTATGACATAGCAAAACAATGCCACAGTGTTTTTCAAAACATTCGCTACATACTAGAGGATTCAGGGAGCAGTTGGAACAATATTGTTGACGTTACTGTTTTTTTGACTAACATGAAGGATGATTTTCCTATTTACAATAAAATATGGGCTGAGTATTTCAGCGAAAATCCCCCTTGTAGAACGACTTTAGAAATCAATTGTTTACCTACGCCTATTGGCATTGAGTTAAAAGTAATTGCTACTATCTAAAAAGAAAAAGTAGTTCCTTCCTTACCATCTTTCAGTTCAATACCAATTTCTGTTAATTGGTTTCTGATGGCATCTGATACCGCATAGTTTTTTGATTCCTTCGCTTGTTTGCGCAATTCAATCACTAGTTTCATTACACCATCCAGTTTTTCATTATCTTGACTAGCTTCCTTTTTAAGTCCTAGCAAGTCAAAAACATAAGTATTATATAAACTTTCTAACTTAACATAATCCTCATTAGTAATAGATTGACTGCCATTATCTAAATTATTAATTAATGTTACCAACTCGAATAAATGGGCTATTAAAATAGGGGTATTTAAGTCGTCGGCTAATGCTTCAAAACATTTCGTTTCCAAACTATTTATGTCAACAGTAGATACACTACTTATTTTTAGTTGTTTGATTGTATCAGAGGCTGCTAACAATCTGTTAAGTCCTTTTTCTGAAGCTTGTAAAGCTTGATTACTAAAATCCAGTGTCCCTCTGTAATGGGCTTGAAGAACAAAAAACTTAAGAGTCATGGGTGAGTAGGCTTGTTCCAATAAAGAATTATTACCACTAAAAAACTCATCAATTGCAATACCGTTGTTAAGTGATTTTGCCATTTTTTGACCATTAACCGTAATCATGTTATGGTGCATCCAATATCGGGCAGGTTGCACACTTGAACAAGCAACAGACTGAGCTATTTCCGACTCGTGGTGAGGGAATAACAAATCCAATCCGCCGCCATGAATGTCAAAAGTTTCGCCCAGATATTTTTTACTCATTGCAGAACATTCGATATGCCAACCCGGAAACCCTTTACCCCAAGGACTA
>JBIPNH010000111.1:0-7687 GCA_044373665.1 Bacteroidia bacterium | reverse complement strand
GGGTGTTTATGCCGATTATGAGGGTGAAGAAACATGGACAAAAGAGAAATGGCCCCTTATCAATTTGAATTTAAATGAAAACAACAATCAATCAGGAGACAGTATTTCTATGATTCAAACCCCAACCTATTTTTTTTACGGGATATATTGTGTCGATTGTGGCTTTTCATTCGAAATGTCCTTTGAAAAAATCAATCATCAGTGGTACTTGACCTACAGGCAAGAGAACAACTACTAATTTAACAACATTTATAATGCACTTCCCTATTCTGAACTAACGACTGAATAATACATCTGAATAGTTTAGCCGGAAGAACAGTATTAATTGGGTTGTTTTGCAAATCATTCATTAAGATTATTTAAGTTTTTAATTTAAAAAAGGAGTTTTGAGTGAATATAAAGAATTGAAAAAACATTAACTTTGTCTTCCCAGTTTTAACACATTACTTATTAATTTAGAACTAATGACTAACAACAAAAGAAAATTAATCCTTTACATTTCTTGTTCTTTAGACGGTTATATTGCAAAGCCAAATGATGATTTAAGCTTTCTATCAATGGTGGAACAAGAAGGGCAAGACTATGGTTATGCTGACTTTATAAAAACAGTAGACACCGTTATTGTAGGGCGTAGAACATACGATTGGGTGATAGGACAAGGCTACGAGTTTCCCCATTCAGACAAGGAATCGTATGTTATTACAAGGCAAGTAAGACCTAATGAAGGGAAAATTAACTTCTATAATGGCGACTTAAAATCCTTGCTTACTGAATTAAAAAACAAAGAAGGTAAAACTATTTTTTGCGATGGTGGATCTGAAATTGCTAATCAGCTTTTGACAGACAAATTATTTGACGAACTCATTTTATCAATAGTTCCAATAATTGTTGGAAATGGGACTAGACTTTTTAAAGAAGGAATTCCAGAACAAGAACTTATTCTAAAATCGGTTAATCATTTTGAAAAAGGACTTGTTCAATTGTATTATAAATTGAAATAATTCAATTATTAAAAAGAACAAAAAGATTGATACTTTCATAGTAAGTTGAAGAATTAGTATAAACTTTTAGGAATATTTATTTAAAAATTTAAAACTTCTTTTCTAAATAGTAATTTTTTGTTACTAACTTTTTTTAATTTACATTCGTATTTCGATATCCATCAACTCAACTATCAAATAAATAATAAACTAAAAAAAAACACAATGTTAAAGTCAATCGCTTACTTCATCGAAATTATCAATTGGTTCAAAATCGTACTATCTCCAACTATTATTGGGGTAATTTTGGGTTATATTGTTTATTACAACTATCCAACTAATTACGGCTTAGTTGCAAGTATTTCATTAAGTAGTTTAGGACTAATATTAGGAATTATTTGGGCTACTAAAATTTGGAAAAACAAAGGAACTTCCTTTTTCATGTCACGCATAGAGGCAAGTCCTGATATTGATGAAATGATGAAACCAAAATAATATGTAGTAAATACTATTATTTATAACTGACAATAATCAGTTTAATCATTCTCTAGAAGTTGTAACTTTACATTTCAGTAAACCAATAAATCACATGTCACTAAAAATCATTTACTTAATATTAATTACTACAACAATGAACACCTTAAATGCACAAAAATTACAGACAGTTCCATTTGTCGATTTAGCCAAATACGCTGGCAAATGGTTCGAAATAGCCTCATTTCCACAAACCTTTCAGAAAGGATGTCACAATACCACTGCCGAATATACCCTAACTGACAAAGGTTATGTTATTGTTGAGAACAAATGTAACCGAGACAGTTTAACAGGCAAACCCTCTTCAATAAAAGGCAAAGCATTTGTTGTAAAAAACACAGGAAATGCTCAATTAAAAGTTCAATTTTTTTGGCCATTCAAAGGCAACTATTGGATTATCGATTTGGCAGACGATTATTGCTATGCTGTGGTAAGCAATCCTAGTAAAAAATACTTATGGATACTTTGTCGCACATCAACAATGGACAGTGCCATTTACGAGCAAATATTAGAACGATTAAAGCAAAAAGGATTCGACCTTAGTAAACTTCAAAAGACCAAACATTCTTAAATTAAATAACAAAGTAAATCGATGCTATTATTTTTCCTTTCTTTTATACCAATAATAATACTCATCATGCTTAATCCAATTGGCATAACTTTTAAATAAATAAAAATCATGATGGAATCGCTTTAATGCTACCGAATCTAAATGCAACTTTTTATTGTACGAAAAATGATAGGTATATGCGGTATCAGGCAACTGCCATCCAAACACCCAATCAACTTGTTTACCTCTTTGCTCCAAGCTATCATTAATTAACAATAAATCACTTAAACTCATACTGTCTTTATTCTGTTTTGTGAAATGTGAAAATCTAGCCATTTTTTGCTCCCTTGCCACATAATAAGGGTTGGAATAATAATACATAACAGATTCCATAAGATAGTCAGGCTCTGCAATTACAACTCTTTTTGAGGTATGTGTTTCTTGCAAATCATGCCCTAAATTATTGGCATTGGAATTTGTAAAACGCAAATCCAAAGTATAGGCCTGATATCCTCTGTAAAACAATACCGTCAATATCAATGTAAATGATGTTATTCCGACAAGCATTAAGTTTCTATACACTTTTGACCTCTTATAGTCTAAATTTAAATGATTGTAACTCCCAATAATCAATGCAATAAAACCAAATAAAAACACCCCTTGGTGATGGAGATAATTTTCTCTAATATTTTGATGAAAAAAACTCATTATTAACATCAATGCAAAAGCAGAAATCATTAAACTTTTTCTACTTACAAAAATCAACAAACTCAACAATAACAACAAGGTTGTTAACTCACGTTCTAATGGTATTGAAAGGTTTAATAACTGAGGGAACCCAATTCCAACGTCCCACAAATGCACCCAAGAAAGATTACTCCACGACCATGATTTAACAACAAGACTTTGTTCATTGGGCAAACAAGTTATAAGCGCAAAAATGACTGAAAGCACCACTAATCCTATTGCTAGGATTTGATTCCTTCTCAATTTCGGATTTTGGAATACATACAAGGCCAAAAAAACCGGCGTAAACATGGTGGCATAAAAGTTAGTTTGAGGTAACAAGACCAAACAAAACAAGGGCAAAAACCCCTCCTTTTTTTGAGAAATACCATAGGCATACAAAAACATCAAAAATGCTGATATACCATAATTTCGTGCATTAATGGAATACTCATATAGACCGTAAAATCCAAAAACAATAAGGATAGAAAATAGCCAATGAATTCTAGTTTTAAACAATAAAATATAAACAAAACCTGAAGCAAACAGGAATGATAAAAAGCCTAAAACTAAAGGCGTATTAAAAATTGAATGAAATACTTTTAACAAAAAATACCACAGTATGGGATGACCTTCATTTTTTAAATTTGCAAATAAATCAAAAAAGGAATCTGAAGAAATAGCAATGCTTAGTGGTCTTACTTCATCTCGCCAATACACATGATTGATGATGCCATAAACAAGCAAAACTTCCCAAGTGATAAAAACAAAAAGTCGAATATTTCTATCGACTTTTGACATATTAGTGTATTTTAATTGAATTAAATTGAGGCAATTGTAAGTCAACCACTTTTGTTTCTCCTGTTACCATTCCACCAAAATTCTTATTCTCAGTTGCTATGTAATGATGTAATGTCGCATTATCGACATCTGACAACAGATGCATTTTTTCTACAATTGCTTGAGCCACATTGTATTGAGGCCCCATTTTACCATCGTCAATTTTAATACAAACGCCTAATTGTTGCTTAACAATTCCTAAAGAATAAACGCCATCAGCGCCAGTTTTTCCTATCAACTCTCCTTTTGAAAGTTTCATAAGGTCGGTACAATACCTTTGTTTACCTGCTATCATTTCAGGATATTCCACAATAGAATCAACCATTAGTTTGCAAGCTGTTTGAACCGATTGGTCGAACTTGGTTGGCGCAACCAATAGTCTGTAGGCTATCGCTTGATTGTAAACAGGGAAAGAAAAAATAGGCGCAGAACAACCATCAACACCTTGTTTTATAGAACTAATTGGGTATTCATGAAAGTCGGAAATAACAGTCAAGATAGTTTGATGAAGTGCATGATTTGGCTGAATGTAAGTTGCAATGTCTAAATTTTCGTAAACACAATAAGCCAAAAATCCTGCATGTTTACCACTACAATTGTTGTGTATTTTTTGAGGTTTTAAATCGTTTTTAATCAGTAAATGTTGATCCTCTCTTAGAGTTGGCATTTGTGGTCCACATTGCAAATCATCTTCTTTCAAACCAATTTTATTTAAGATAGAACGAACCGTTTCCACATGGGTAGGTTCACCATTGTGACTCCCGCACATTATCGCAATTTCTTTTCTTGTAAACCCAAAATGTTCAATAGCACCGGAACAAAGCAAAGGAATTTGTTGAAAAAACTTAAGTGCAGAACGAGGGAAACACACTTGTTTTACATCGCCTTGTTGGTATAAAATATGATTATCAGAATCTACAATACAGATAACACCACGGTGAAAACTTTCCAAAACGTCTCCACGCATTACTTCTACTAAAATCGGGTTACTCATTAATTTTTTGTAATATTATTCGCTAACAAAAACAGACAAGCCATTCTGATGGCTACTCCATTTTCTACTTGGTCTAAAATGATACTTAAGTCACTATCAGCAACCTCACTGGTTATTTCCACCCCTCTGTTGATAGGCCCTGGGTGCATGATTGTAATTGGTTTATCAAGCTTTTTAATTAAATCCATTGTTAAACCATATTGTAAACTGTATTCCCTTAAGGAAGGGAAATATTTATCATCTTGTCTTTCCATTTGAATGCGCAACATATTGGCTACATCGCACCATTGAAGGGCTTTTTCCAATTGATGTTCCACTTTTACACCCAATTGTTCTATGTGCTTTGGAATTAAGGTAGTAGGTCCACAAACCATTACTTCGGCACCCAATTTATTAAGACATAAAATATTTGACAAAGCCACTCTACTGTGTAAAATATCCCCCACTATCAAAACTTTTTTGCCTGCCACATCGCCATAAGTTTCGCGAATGGAATAGGCATCTAAGAGGGCTTGAGTAGGATGTTCATGAGTTCCGTCTCCAGCATTTAAGATAGCTGCATCAATGTGTTTGGAAAGGAATACACAAGCACCGGGACTAGGATGGCGCATTACGACCATGTCCACTTTCATGCTTAATATATTTTTCACGGTATCTATCAAAGTTTCTCCCTTAGTTACCGAAGAGGAAGAGGATGAAAAGTTGATAATATCAGCGCTCAATCTTTTTTGGGCAAGTTCAAATGAAATTCTGGTTCTAGTAGAGTTTTCGAAAAACAAATTAGCCACAGTAATATCACGCAGGGAAGGTACTTTTTTGATTGGACGATTAATGATGGCTTTAAAGTTATCTGCCGTTTCAAAAATCAGTTGAATGTCCGCTTCTGAAAGGTCTTTAATGCCCAATAAATGATTTACTGATAATTTACTCATGCGTTTTTAACCAAACTTTATAATTATTTTCTTGCCAATCTACTTTAACCTTTTGATTTTGACCTCTTGTATCAATGGATTTACCAACATAATCGGCACTAATTGGATTTTCTCTGTGGTATTTTCGGTCAATCAACACACACAACTCCACCTTATCGGGTCTACCAAAATCCACCAAAGCATCCATTGCACTTCTGATAGAACGCCCTGTATACAACACATCATCTATTAAGATAATTTTCAACCCTTCGGTACTAAAGGGAATATGAATAGGACTGGCAGACAACTGCTTTTCAGAAGTCCTGAAATCATCTCGGTAAAAGGTAATATCCAATTCTCCGTAATTGATTTTTTTTCCAATAATCTCTTCTATTTTATTTTTTATGAATCTAGCTGGCAAAACACCTCTTGGTTGCAGACCAATGATAGCAGTATTCGAAAAATCATCGTAATTTTCGATCAACTCATAAGCCAATCTATTCAGCGTTACAATAAGTTTGTGGTGATCAAATAATAATTTTTCTTCCATGGTTTATTTCTTTTCAGAAAGTTCTAAAATGATATCGAATTCATATTGAGTTAGCTTCATTACACTCAAACGACCTTGTTTTACCAAACCAATATTTGCCAAACGTTTGTCGTTTTTAATTTGTTCCAAAGTAACTGTTTTTTTGAGTGTTTCAAATGGTGCAACATCCACAACAACCCAATTAGTGTCTTCTGTAGTTGGGTCTTGGTAATGTTCTTTAACAATTTTTACAATCCCAACTATTTCTTTGCCTTCATTGCTGTGATAAAAGAAACACAAATCCCCTTCTTTCATTTCTCTAAGGTTATTTCGTGCTTGGTAATTGCGAACACCGTCCCAAAAAGTTCTTTTATCCGACAGCATTTGCTCCCAAGAGTACTTAAATGGCTCCGATTTTATCAACCAATGATTCATTCATGCAAATGAAATGAAAAAAAATTGACTTATCAACAGAAACAAAGAAAGATTATTCACTTAATATCTTGATAACTTAAGAGACATTCTTTCTTAATTAATTTTCAACATGATTAAAATCTAATAATAAAATTTGTATTTTTGCTGTCACAAATAAGAATTAGTTTTGGAAAATTTCATTGTATCAGCTAGAAAATATCGCCCTTCCGTTTTCGACGAAGTGGTGGGTCAAAGGCATATTACCGATACATTAATCAATGAAATTAACTCCAATCAGTTAGCTCAATCTTTCTTGTTTACAGGTCCGCGTGGTGTTGGTAAAACAACTTGTGCCCGTATTTTGGCTAAGATTGTAAACCAAACTGAAAATGACAATCCCGACAACGATTACAGTTTTAATATTTTTGAACTAGATGCCGCAAGTAACAACTCTGTTGATGACATTCGTGGTTTAATAGAACAAATAAGAATCCCGCCACAAACGGGTAAATACAAGGTTTATATTATTGACGAGGTTCACATGTTGTCCTCTCAAGCTTTTAACGCCTTTTTAAAAACCCTTGAAGAACCGCCTAAATATGCAATTTTTATTTTAGCGACAACTGAAAGACACAAAGTACTTCCTACAATATTATCTCGTTGCCAAATCTTCAATTTCAGAAGAATTCAAGTGAATGATATGGTGGAGCATCTTAAGAAAATAGCTTTAAAAGAAAATATTGAAGTAGAAGAGGAAGCACTCCATGTCATTGCCGAAAAAGCGGACGGCGGTTTGCGTGACTGTTTATCAATATTTGACCAAATGGTTAGTTTTTCAAAAGGAAAAATTACCTACGACAAAGCCATTGAAAACTTAAATATCCTTGACCGAGGTATTTATTTTAAAATGACTGAAGCAATTATAAATCAAGATATTGCTCAAACATTAAATTTATTTGACAACATCATCCAACTTGGATTCGATGGTCAATTGTTTTTAAATGGATTAAGTGACCACCTTAGGAATCTATTGGTTTGTAAAAACCCAAACACTCACAAACTTTTGAATGTAAGCGAAAATCACAAAGAACGCTACAAAATTCAAAGTGAAGAGTGCCAATTGTCTTTCTTACTCAATGCGCTTAATATCAATAACCAATTTGATATTGAATACAAAACAAGTAAAAACCAACGTTTACACATAGAACT
>JBIPNH010000110.1:0-7789 GCA_044373665.1 Bacteroidia bacterium | reverse complement strand
CAGATTCTTTGTTCAGTGCTTTATTCCAAGATTCCAAAGCGCTGTTGATTGATGTTTCGGTAAACCATTGGTTTTCAGCATGAGCTCGTTGAATGATTGAAAAATCTATTTCAGAAAGCTGCAAAGACAATCCTGAAAAAGCATTGATTAAGTCGGTTTTATTCACACTGCAAATTTAGTTATTTAAAAGCAATCTAACATTAAAACAAGACATTATAATCAAGTCTTTTTGAAGAGAATTGAACTTTGAAATATGATTAATAAATGTTTGGGTGTTTATATGTGTAAAAAAGTATCATAGACCTCAAAAAAAAATAGTAGATTTGAAACGATGTTAAAAAAACGCATTTATTTATCAATTATATTAGTAACCATAAGCTCTGTTTCTTTGGCTCAAAAGGGTTTCAGAGTTGGTCCTAGTGCTATGTTTTTGTCTTCCAGAACATCGGTATTGGATTCATTGCCCAATAGTTTTAATTTTAGATTTAAGTCAGGTTTTGGCTTAGGTTTGTCTTTGCAGTATGGTATTACACCCAATTTTACCATTGCATCGGGAGCTAATTTTGTATCTAAAGGTTACAGAGTCTATAATGATACTAACAGAAATGGAGATTTGCTTAAACACAATATCAATCATTTGGAAGTGCCATTAAATTTTATATTTACGCTTAAAACCAATTCAAGTTCATTGATAAGAGGTGTTTTAGGCTTAACTCATACGAGTATACTATCACAACAAAATAAGGTTTTAGAAAACGGGGATAAATCTTTTGTGATTAAGCAAAGAGTGACTCATACATCTTACCCTATGCTTAATTTAGGCGTAGAGATTTCCAAAGAAAATAAGGTAAATAATTTGTTTGTATTTGGCGTTTACTTTAAACAGTCATTTCAATCATACACGATATTAGACATCTACAATAAGCCTAATTCAAACGAACCAAGGTTCAATTTAGGTTACAAAGGAACCTACATTGGAGTGGGTGTTTCTTATTTGTTTAACTTAAAGAATTTAAAGAAATCTGAAGAGTTTTTCTATTAATCAGCTAATTACATTAGTTTTTTATTCAATTTTGCTTTCTTTTTTTGGCAGAATTGTGCTAATTTATTGCATGATTTTTTCTTAAAATTATTAATATTTTTACATTTAAGTTTGTTACATTTGCAGAAATAATACGAAGTAACTAACTTAAAGTTTAAAAATGAAAGACAAGTACATAGATTTGATTGAGCAAACATTCGATTTCCCAGTTGATGAATTTGGTTTAATAGACGGTTCTGAGCTAACTTACCACAACATTCCTTTGATGGATATAGTGGAGCAATATGGCACTCCACTTAAGTTTACATACTTGCCTAAGATATCAGACAATATCAAAAAAGCAAGAACTTGGTTTAATGTTGCAATGGCAAAAGTTGATTACAAAGCCAAGTACCACTACTGCTACTGTACCAAAAGCTCTCATTTCAGTCACGTATTAGAGGAAGTATTGAAAAATGATGTGCATTTAGAAACATCTTCTGCTTTTGACATCAATTTAATTCAATCATTACACGAACAAGGTTTGTTCAATAAAGAAAAGTTTATTGTATGTAACGGTTTTAAATTGCAAAACTATATAGATAATATAGCTATGTTAATCAATGATGGTTTTAAGAATGTAATTCCAATCATTGATAATATTAGAGAAGTAGATTTGTTGTCTGCGGCTGTGAATGAAAACTTCTTTTGTGGTATTAGAATAGCTGCAGAGGAGGAACCTAAGTTCCCGTTTTATACTTCGCGTTTAGGTATTGGATACAAAGATATTGTTCCTTTTTACAATAATAAAATTAAGTCAAATTCTAAAATGAAGTTAAAGATGCTTCACTTCTTTATTAATACAGGGATAGAGGATGATGCATACTATTGGAACGAGTTACATAAGTGTTTGAGTGTGTATTGTGAGTTGAAGAAGATTTGTCCTGACTTAGATAGTTTGAATATTGGTGGTGGTTTCCCAATCAAAAATTCACTTAAGTTTAGCTTCGACTATGAATACATGGCTTCAGAAATTGTAGCACAAGTAAAGATGGTGTGTGAGAGTAATGGGGTGCCAGAGCCTGATATTTTTACAGAATTTGGTTCATATACAGTTGGGGAAAGTGGTGGTGCTATCTTTAAAGTAGAATACCAAAAAGTTCAAAATGACCGTGAAAAATGGAACATGATTGACAGCAGTTTCATGACTACATTGCCTGATTCTTGGGCGATAAACAAAAAATTCATTATGTTTCCTTTAAACAATTGGAATAAAACATATGAGCGTGTTTTGTTGGGTGGCATTACTTGTGACAGTGATGACTACTACAACAGTGAACAGCACTCAAATGCTATATATCTGCCTGTTTTTGATGAAGAAGAACACTTGTACATTGGTTATTTCCATTGTGGTGCTTACCAAGAAAGTTTAGCTGGTTTTGGTGGTATTCAACATTGTTTAACACCTGCCCCAAAGCATATTATAATCAGTGTAGATGAAAATGGTGAGTACAATACCCGTTTGTTTTCTAAAGAGCAAACTTACAAAAGTATGCTTAAAACACTAGGCTACTAAGCTTGACCTGTTACTCCACCAAAGTTAATAGGGAATCCTTGACTGCCTCCACCTGCTTCTAAATCAACTTCACCAAAGTGTGATTCAAATTTTTGCATATTGTCACCCAAAGCAAATAATAAACGTTTGGCGTGTTGAGGAGTCATAATGATTCTACTTTTTACCTTACCCTTTGGAATGCCCGGTAAAATTCTAACAAAATCAATGATAAATTCTGCTTGACTGTGGGTGATTATTGCCAAATTACTGTATTGACCCTCTGCAATTTCTTCTGATAATTCTATGTCAATGGGTTGGTCGATGATTTCTTCTTTTTTATTCATAATGTTACTTTCAAAGATACTATTTTTTTTGATTCTGAATTATTTCAATTAGCTTTGTTCTTCAAAAAAATACAATGAATAAAATATTTGCAACACTTCTTTCTCTTTTTATCCTTTCGGCATGTTCTTCATCTAAACCTGAAGGAACATACGGTGAAGCATTCGAAAACAACGGTGCGGTTGAGTTAAACACAGCTTTAAAGTCTTATGAAATGGGGATTGATACCGTTTTTGTAATCAAAGGCAAAGTGGACAATGTTTGTACACATTCAGGCTGTTGGATTATGTTTAAAAATCAAGGAAAGGAGTATTACATCAATACTCTTGAAAAATTCACATTACCCAAAAATGTTTTAGGCAAAAAAGCGGTTGCTAAGGGGCGCTTTGTAAAAGACGAAGAAAATGAAATAAGTTTCGAAGCTACCGGTATTATTGTTGAATAATAATTTGGTTTTTAAACCACGTAACTTGTCTTTTGGCGTAGTTTCGGGTGTGTTGTTTTATTTTTTCAATCGCCATTTCTTTACTAATTTCTTTTTCAAAATACGGCCACCACTCTGAATATCCCACTGTTTTAAGTGCGTTTATGTCTTTATGTTTGAAAAACAAAAGCGCTTCTTCTTCCAATCCATCTTCTATCATTTGGTCCACTCTCGCATTAATTCTTTGATACAACTCTTCGCGAGGAAGATCAATGAAATCTATATTTATTTCAAATGGATGTTCGAAAGAAACCATAGGCTCACTTACTGGTTTTTCTTGTAATCCGATTTCAATGGCGCGAATAATTCGTTGGGGATTTTTACTTTCTATTAATTTTGGACTTAATAAACTTGCCTGTTTTTCAATCAATAATTCAATGCCATTTGTCTCTATAAACAGTTTCAATTCATTGCGTAAAGCTTCGTTTTTACTAGGTAAAACATTTATGCCATTGATTAGTGAATTGATGTATAATCCAGTTCCTCCACACACTATGATGTCATTGTATGTCTGAAATAATTCGTTAATTAATTGTCGCGCTTCATTCACATACTTTCCGACATTGTAGTCATCAAAAATGGAAATGTGGTTGATGAAGTAGTGTTTAACCTCATCAAGTTGTGATTGAGTAGGCTTGGCAACACCAATATTTAGTTCCTTGTATATTTGTCTTGAATCGGCAGAAAGAATAGGGCAGGAGAGTTTCTTGGCTAAACGAATTGAAAAATCTGTTTTACCAGCTGCTGTAGGTCCTATGATTAACCATATTTTTTTTGGCATCACGGCACTTTTTATCGACTATTTAAAGTTTGGGGCAACCACCAATTCTTTGGTTCCATTGGCGTAGTCGTAAAAACCTCTTCCCGATTTTACGCCCAAATCACCAGCTGTTACCATGTTGATTAACAAAGGGCTAGCCGCATATTTTGGATTTCCTAAACCAGAGTCTAACACATTTAAAATAGCCAAGCAAACATCTAAACCAATAAAATCGGCCAATTGTAAAGGTCCCATCGGATGAGCCATACCCAATTTCATAACGGTATCAATTTCTTCAACTCCAGCAACTCCTTCGTTTAATGTAATAATAGCCTCATTAATCATAGGCATTAAAATTCTGTTGGCAACAAAACCTGGATAATCGTTCACTAATGTAGGTGTTTTACCAATTGTTTTGCTCAGATTCATTATGGTTTCGGTCACTTCGCTTGACGTTTTGTAGCCATTAATAATTTCTACCAACTTCATTACTGGCACTGGATTCATAAAATGCATGCCAATTACTTGTGTTGGTCTATTAGTAACTGAAGCTATTTTTGTTATGCTAATAGAGGAAGTATTTGAAGACAAGATACAATGTGCCGGAGCGTGGGTATCAATATCTTTAAATAATTGTAACTTAATGTTGATGTTTTCTGTAGCAGCTTCGATAACTAAGTCAGCTTGACTAACACCTTGAACCAAGTCAGTACTTGTTTGTATGTTTGCCAACGTAGCTGCTTTTTGTTCTTCTGTAATGGTTTGTTTACTTACTTGTCTGTCCAAATTAGACGCAATTTTTGCTACTGCTTTTTGAAGAGCAACTTCATTGATGTCTATTAGTTGTACTTTAAAATTATTCATTGCAAACACGTGTGCAATGCCATTACCCATAGTGCCGCATCCTATTACAGAAATATTTTTCATTGATTTTTTAAAAATTGTGATGCAAAAATAACTATTTCAACTCAATTTTATAGTTTTAAGTTGATTTTTTACGCCCTAAATAAAGCTGGTTATTTCAAAATGAAATTACCTGATTATTTGGAATTTCGAGGTGTAAATTATTTGCTCTGTTTTAAATTTAACAATATAAAAACCTGAGTTTAAATCCGCAGTATTTATCACAATGAATTCGCCACTCATGTCAACTTGAGGTGTTATAAGCTGTCCTAATGAATTAAAAACTTCGAGTTTATTAATTTCTAAAGGATTGATATTGAATTCAATTTTTTGATTGGCTGGATTTGGGAATCCGTTAATGGCTTTTTGAATGAATGGATTTTTAACCGAAATATTCCCGCTGTTTTTGAAGCTTGGTTTTAGATAATTAAGTCCACCTCTGTTCATTCCTATAATAACTTCAGGAACTAAATCGCCATCTAAATCGGCAAGGGATGGGGTTGCAAAACTACCAATATCAATTTTAAACATTTTTTGTCCTTGAAAACTTTTGCGGTAATAAAAAGAATCCAATTGTTTGAAAGTGCTGCTCGGGTTTTTGCCATTGATTTCATACATCCTTAAGTTACCTTGCGAATTTCCGACAATTATTTCTAGAATTCCGTCTCCGTTGAGGTCGGCAATCGTTGGTTTAGAATAGGTGTTTTTTTCGAAAACGGTATATTGTCCTAAAATTGCAAAAGTGTCATCGTAAATATACTGAAAGCCAATGGAATCAAATGCTTTGATATTGCCAAAACGATTGGTAGAAATCAAAAAATCAGGTTCACTTAATGAACCAATGTTTCTGTAATATGATAAAGTACTGTCAAAACGACCAATTACTAAATCTTTCAGACCGTCTTTGTCTATATCGGCAATGGCTGGAGAGCTGAATGAGCCAATGTCTATATTGAAACCTGTAAATTGATTGTTCGAAAATGCAAAAGTTGGACTTAATGTATTGTTGCTTGAAGAATTGTTTTTGTAAAATAAAATTTCACCTTTGTCATTGCCGCACACCAAGTCTAATTTACCATCGTTGTCCATGTCAGAAATAGCAATGGTTAAATTATTCAGTCGTTGTGATATAAAATTGCCAAAATCTTGATTAACTAGTTTGAATTTAGCTATTTTATTGGTTCCAATATTTTCAAATAAATAAAGGCGATCAGCGGTATCTCTTGTTTTAAGTTTGTCGCCATTGTTAGCTACAATGCAGTCTAAGTCACCGTCTTTGTCCCAATCGGCAAAAGCCCAACTGTTTCTATTGCCTAGGTCAATAACATCGGGAGTAAAGAAAGGGGCTTGTTGTGCCCAAACAGGACTTAAGTCTTGACCAGTATTTTTGAACCAATTAATTTGATTGGTTTCTTTGGTAATATATTGAAAATTGATAGAGTTAGGGGCATAAACTAAATCGCGTTTACCATCATTGTCGATGTCGAGAAAATAGGCAGCAGGATAGGTAGCTACGGCGGCTCTGTTACTTCCAGTTACAAATAATGTATCGGCATTATAAAAAGAATCATATCCTCTTGAGTTGAAAGTTTTGGCATTTTTTAACAAAGTCATGTGGTTGCAACTTTCGTTACCCAATAGCATGTCGATATCGCCATCTTTGTCTGCATCGAATAAAGTAATAGCAGAACCTGAAGTATGACGTGATAAGTCATAGTTTCTATTAGAACTTGATTTACATTCATTGAAAATATAGCCGTTACAGTCAAAATCAAGGAAGTAACCCAAACATAAGTCTACTAAGAAAAAACGCATACTGTCAGGAGGAAGATTTTTTTCAACTTGCGCATTTTTATAGAGATAAATGGCACCTCCAACATTCGAATAACTCATTATATCTAAGTCGCCATCATTGTCTATGTCATAAATGCCGGGTAAGTGAATAGAAGGCGTTGAAAGGGTGTTGAATTCGATAAAAGAACCTTTAGGGCTCATGTTTCTAAAGCTGATTTTGTCGATTAGAACAAAGGCAGGTCGCCCAGAAACAGTAAAAGAAATGTTTTTATAAACGATATACCCTTGGTCACCAATGGTGAAAATATCTTCATAGCCATCGTTGTTATAATCTCTCAATAACATCCAACCAAAAGGTCTCATTTTTGGAAAAAAATCTGCATAACGGTTGTCTAGCTCATAATTCACTTCGCCCAAAGCACCTTTGTTGATGTAGGTAGAAATGGAACCATCTAATTTGTCATAAAGAACCATGTCTTTTTTGCCATCACCATTCACATCACATGCGCTAAACTGTGGGCAGTGGTAGCCGCCTGAGCTTGAAAATTTTAATGGACGAAAGGCATTGTCAACAAAAGTAATGCTATCAGAAAAATAATATTTTAATTGTTGAGCTTTGATTTTAAAAGGCAAAGACAATAGAACAAGTGCAAAGAAAGTTGTAATTTTTAGTTTCATTTATAAAAATCTTATTTCAAAGATACAAATAAGACAATAATATTCCAATTACGTTGCACAAATTAATTGCTTTTTGTATATTTTTGAATTTTAAAACCATGCACCTTCACGATTTATATCAACTCTTTATTAAAGCCAATCAATTGGTTTCAACCGATACTAGACAAATTAAACCTGCTTCCCTTTTTTTTGCTTTAAAGGGGCCAAATTTTAATGGCAATTTATTTGTTGAAGAAGCTCTAGAAAAAGGCG
>JBIPNH010000109.1:0-7800 GCA_044373665.1 Bacteroidia bacterium | reverse complement strand
TAGCACGGTAAGAATCAACATGTTTGCCCGTCGTTTTATAATCAAAAGCATGCAATATGTGGGCGCTTCGGATTGGTTTATTATCAAACCGTTTATCAAAATGTACTTGGTATATGCTTTAGTTTCTACTTTTATAGCATTGGGATTGCTCTTTGGTTTGGTATACTTAGCTGAAACCAATTTACAATTCAATAATTGGCAACTGTTTATTCAACAATACCTGCTTTTAAGTGGCGTGTTGTTTGGATTAGCGATTGTTATTTCACTCATTAGTGTTTATTTCTCAACCAAACGATATTTAAAATTAAAAATTGACCAACTTTATTAATTATGGCAAAAGCAAAAACTCCGCTTAATAAAACAGCAAGCAAAAAAACAAACAATACCTTTATGGTCTTTAAGAAACAAAACTACATTTTATTGTTGTTGAGTATTCTTGTTATAGTAATAGGATTTATGATTATGGGTAGTGGCAAAGATTTACCATTCGACCATCCTAGAAAAATTACCATTGCACCTTTAGTGGTTTTACTTGGTTTTGCTATTGGTGTTGTTTCTATCCTATACACGCCAAAAGAAGACAGTCCTAAAGAGGAAGAATAAGCAAAAGGATGGATCTTATACAAGCCATTATTATTGCAATAATAGAGGGCATTACAGAGTTTCTTCCTGTTTCTTCAACAGGACACATGATATTGGCAAGTTCCTTAATGGAATTACACGAAGATGAGTTTGTAAAAACCTTTGAAATTGCCATTCAAATTGGGGCTATCTTGTCAGTGTTGACACTTTATTACAAACGATTCTTAGTCAGTTTAGATATTTATTACAAGTTATTTGTTGCTTTTATTCCAACCGGAATAGTTGGTTTCTTTGCCTACAAAACCATCAAGATGTATTTATTCAATCCTTTGGTTGTAAGTTTAATGCTTATTATTGGAGGTATTGTATTGATACTACTTGACAAATGGAGCGAAAAACCTTCTCACAAAAACAAAGACATTAACGATGTTTCATTGATGGATGCATTCAAAATAGGATGCGCTCAGTGCCTCTCTATGGTTCCGGGAGTGTCTAGAGCTGCTGCTACTATATTTGGTGGCATTGGCATAGGATTTAACAGAAAACAAGCGGCAGAATTTTCTTTTTTACTCGCCATACCTACTATGTTTGCCGCAACTGGGTACGACTTATTAAAATCTTCTACCGATTTCACCTCCAATCAAGTTTTTTTACTTTCTGTGGGATTAATAGTGGCCTTTGTAACCGCTTTATTAGCTGTTAAATTTTTCATTCTGCTATTGAGCAAATATGGTTTCAAGCATTTTGGCTACTATAGAATTGTATTAGGCCTATTGTTTTTGGTTTTGGCCAAAACAATGGGTTTGGCAATGTAAACTTCAACTTATTTTCAGATTTATAGGCATTATATTCACTAGGTGAAAAAGCACTAACACAGCCAACCTACTAAAATATCGGATAATTTACTAAGTGCTGTTGGTAAAATATCGAAAAGTTAATTAGACAAACCTTATAAAAAAAAGCCTGATAACAATAGATGTCATCAGGCTTTTATATTAGAATATTAAATACTGAAAGATTATTTAACCTTAACTAAACGATGTATTACCTTTTTTCCCATAAAGTTAAACTTTTCAATATTTTCCAAATGATTACTAAACACCTTATATACAGGACCATTATGACCAAGTTTTAATGAACCATTTGCATTGTTAAGTGAATCATTATTATATCGACTAGTAAAATATTCCATAAAAATAGTATCGTTTTGCAAATACCATTTTCCTGTGCCATTACTACCACAGTATTTTTCTATAAAAGTAGAATCTTTATTTAAATATAACTTCGTTCCCTTAATATGGGCTTGATTTAAAAATATAGACATATAATTCATTTGAATAGTATTATATTTCTTACTTTCATATTCACCAATCAATACCTTGTTTTTATTGGAAACACAACTGCTTAATATAAAAAGGAATAGATATAAAACTATAAATTTCATTGTTAGTTTAATAAATGATTGTTTACTACAAATGTAGATTTATTTTTATAAAAACTTACATCATTAATAAGCTTATCTATCAACAAATCATCTTGAGTTGAAAATAAACTTTTGGTTTTTTCTAAATAAACTATAATTCTAGAAGCACTAGTCTGATTAAGCAATATATCTGAACTGTTTTTATTCTTCATTAATTTACTAATAATTGGCATTATTTCTTCATTTATAACGTTGTAAGTTTCTATTGCAAATTCGACATTAATTTCGGATAAGTTAATTTTAGAAGATAATTGGTAATATAAATTTATATACTCTTTTCCTTTACTTCTGTTAAATAAGTATTCATCTCTAAACTTTCTCAAACTATCATCTTGTATTAATACAAATTCCTTGTATTTTAATGGTAAATGTTGGTTAGTTTCTTCTTTTGGACAATCTTTTAAATCTAGGCAATAAGCATGGTCATTGCCATTTTGAGATTCATGAAAAGCACAAAAGCCTTCAGACACACTTCCACAAGTTGTTTGATCGCAGTGACGTTTTGCTTCTTGTCCAATATCTGCTATTCTTTTTGATGAATGTACAGAATTAATTTTTTTAATTTCTAAATCAATAACTTCTTGAAAAGTTGATAACTCCGTAAGTAATTTTGGTATTATTTTTGAATTTAAAAATGTAATACATGTATATCTTACTGATTTGTAATTAATTATTCTACAAATATCATGAATATCGTTGGTGGAAACAAAGCTTGATTTTTGTGAAAACTTCTTGTTTAATATGAATCCATTGTTCAAGTTTCCTTGATATAATTCAGTTAAAAGCTGATTATTAACTTTATAATAAATCAAAACTGCTTCTACATTTAATGGATTAATATAATTGACAGAATCATCAGTACTTTTTGAATAAAAATTAATACTTACTATTTCACTTTTACTAATTGGAATATTAAAATCATTGATTAACCTTTTATAAATTTCTTCTTTAGTTTCGCCTCTTAAAGCAAAGTCCCAATCATCCGTTTTATACAATTTAAATTCTAAATTTAAATCGCCAAAACTTATTGGCTTTAAAACATAGTTCGTGTTTTCTTTGCATTTGACACATTCATCTTTTACTTGATTTTTTTGACAAGCATAGAAAGTAAATAGGGAAATTATTCCCAAAATTTGAAATAAAAGTACTTTTTTCATATATTATTTTTAATAAATTAGTACAAATCTCATTTATTTAAAATTTAAAAACGAGAAATAATATTTCTTTTTTGGAAATAATTTTTCTCGTTTAAATGAAATTTTTTTATTAAGAGTCTCAATATTTTTTATTCTAAATTTTATCTTTTAAATCAAAAAATTGAAACATGCAAACAAATACTTTTTCCTCACCTCTTCTAAAAAAATGACGTTTTGAGCACAAACACACAAAACAAAACATTATAAAATAGGTACAAAAAGCTCATTTTTAGGCCTATAAATGATAAGTATATAAACTCAATTTTAGATTTTTTGTAGGAAAAATCATCAATAATATAAGTGATTTTATAAGATTAAAAACTTAATTAACATTTCTTTAAAAGATACATTGTATTGATATTTAATATATTACAGCATTTAAATTAAAATTAATCCCAAAATCAAACTATTGTTTATTTGATAATATATTATTTATTTAGAAAAAACAATTATCATTTTTTGGCACTTAACGTAAATCAGTTCAATTTAAACCTTTAACACTTTCCTTTTTCAAGATTCTAACAAAACATAAAACACTATGAATAATTTTAATGATTTAAACATCCATGTAAAAATTAGGCAAATTAGAGAATGTAAAAACTTAACTCGCAAGCAGGTTGCCAACCAATTAAACATTGAGACACGCACTTATTCTTATATTGAGTCTGGTAAAACAAAAATAACCGTTGATAGACTATTAGAAATATGTAGTGTTTTAAAGTGTTCTGTTGAGGATTTATTAAATTTTAATTCAATAAATCCATTAACGCATAACAAACAAGAAAACAAAGATTGTAACGAAATAAATAATAAAGAAATTATTGATGAAAAATTATTTTATATCTCACTAGTTAATGTGAAAGATAAAATCATTGATGGTTTGAAAAATGAAATTTTACATCTTAAAAAAATAAAATAAAAATTCAATTAGTACCTAATCGGAGTAACGGTATATCCTTGATTTCTTAGTAATTTAATCAAGCCTTTTTCGCCACCTAAATGTCCTGCGCCTACTGCTACAAAAAATGAAGTTTGCTGAAACTGTGGACTTAGGTATTCTACCCATTTGATGTTTCTTTGGTCGAGCAATTCGTTTTGGAAGAAATTCATTTCAGGAGATACTTTTAAGGCATAATCATAAATGGCATTACCATTTTGTTTGGCATAAATGGCTAGCATGTCTTTTAGCTCCGATTGGGCTTTGTTTGGGTTTTTACACAAATCCATCAACCATTTGTTTTGCACACTGTCTGGAACACTTTTTAACAAACTATCTTGAAAACCTATGGTTTCTAATCCCATCGATTTTATTTTGTATTTTTTAGCTAAATCAGCAATAAAAAAATCAACAGGCAAGGCATAACAACCCACAAAGGAAGGACTCATCATAATGGTTGTCATTAAATTTTGGGGTGATTTGTTTAACAAATTCTCTATAGAGTCTTTTAAAATTTCTCTAGCTGTTTTATCAACCAATTTAAGTTCTTCAGGTGTTAACACTTCATTCAAAGGGCGTTCTGGTTTTTCCATCGACATTTTAAACATGGTCATTAACACATTAATATCGTTTAAATTAAGCTCTAATGCTACCACATCAGTTTCTTGAATGGTTTTATTAATAATGGGATTGTCTATTTCATCTTTGGAGCAATACAAATGAATCGTTCCGAAAAGATAGGAGGGTTTTGACAAATCCTTACCTGATACTTTCCATAAGAGGGCGTCTTGTTCTTGAGACAAATCTTGCGCCAATACCTTGTTGGTATTAACGATTAATAAAAATACAACTATTATAAATTTAAACAGAATTGCTGTTGTTTTCATTTTCATCTGATTGAATTGCATCTGTATTAATTTCACCGTTGTCTGCCACCGAATTTTCGCTTACAATTTGTTTTTCTTCAACACTTTCCAATTGTTTTTTGAAAAAGCGTTTTTGAAACACTATAATAGAAATAATACCAATACTGATGGCTGTATCTGCCAAGTTAAACACAGGACTAAAAAATATAAATTCTTGACCGGGATTAATGGGCGACCATTCAGGGTAATGGGTGTGAATAACAGGAAAATAAAGCATATCAACAACTCTACCTTGCAACCACAAACCTGTGTATTCGTTCATGTGTTGGTAAATAACACCGTAGAATACTGAATCAATAATATTACCAATTGCACCCCCTAAAATAAGGGCTATACAAACTAAAAACCAGAAATTAGCATTTTTCTTGATATTGGTATACAAGAACCAAATTCCAAAAGATGAAACTACAATTCTAAGAATAGTAAGGATGTATTTTCCAACGACACCAAAAAACTCCATACCAAAGGCCATTCCATTGTTTTCGGTAAAATGAAACAAGAACCAATCGCCAATAATAGAGCGTTCGGTATGTAAAATCATATTGTTTTTTACAAAATATTTAAGGACCTGATCCACAATAACCACAAAAGCCAATATTACAAAAGGAACAACCCATTTGCTTTTGCTTGGAATTTCAGTATCGGCGTGTACCGATGAGAGATGCTGTTCAGTCACTTGTTTTACTTATACTGTTTTAGTTTAGCTTCCATGCTCAAAGTAGCGTGAGGCACTGCCAATAATCTTTCCTTTTGGATTAATTTTCCAGTCACTCTACATACCCCAAAGGTTTTGTTTTCGATGCGAATAAGTGCAGCATTCAAATTATCAATAAACTTTTTCTGACGAGCAGCCAATTGATTTAAATTCTCTTTTTCAAAAGTACTTGCACCATCGTCTAATGTTAAATACTGATTTGAAGTATTGCCATCTCCGTTTTCATTTGGGTTTTGAAGAGATCTTTGCATTTTGCCAAACTCATCTTTAGCAACATCCAATTTACTCATTATTAACTGCTTGAACTCTAATAAGTCTACATCGCTATAACGAGTCTTTTCTTTTTCTTCTGTTTTTTTCTTAGCCATTTTTTTCTAATTTAATTAAACAAACTACACCTTCTATGTCAATTTTTTCTGCTTCTAATAAAGTTTCGGAATATACAATATTGTCTGCTAAAATTTCAGCGCAAATATAATCTTTAAAATAAACTATTGCTGCATTAATTTCTTCGCTACAATTCACCGTTACTATTATGCGGTCCATTACATCCAAACCGCTCTCTTTTCTTAGGTTCTGAACTCTATTGATAATTTCTCTTGCCAAGCCTTCTTTCCTTAATTCATCGCTTATTTGAATATCTAAGGCTACTGTTAATTTACCATCTACCGCCACTAACCAACCCGGCATGTCTTTGGAAAGTATCTCAACATCTTCTTTTAATAATTTGAACTGAACCGAACCCAAATCAATTGTTAAGAACCCTTCTTTTTCCAATTCATTAATTTGTGAATGACTAATTGTTTGTATAGCTGCTGACAAGGCTTTCATATTGGCACCAATCTTTGGACCTAACGCTTTAAAGTTTGGTTTTATTGCTTTTACAATCAAATCATTGTCGGCTTCAATAAACTCCAAATGCTTTACGTTAACCTCCGACAGCACCAATTCTTTGATGTGTTCCAATTGTTGTCTAAAGGTTGGGTCTAACACAGGAACCATAATTTTTTGAAGTGGTTGTCTAACTCTGATGTTTTGTTTTTTTCTTAAACTCAATACCAAACTGCTTAAATCTTGTGCCAACTGCATGGTAGATTCTAGCGATTTATTGATATAGGCCTCTTGAACTTTTGGCATTTCGGTTAAATGAACCGAGGAGACTGTCGTGTTTAGTTTCAAACTTTTGAACAACCATTCTGAGAAAAAGGGAGCAAATGGGCTCATCAATTCTGTTACTGTTTTAAGACAAACATAAAGTGAATCGTAAGCAGATTGCTTGTCGGCATTCATTACACCTTTCCAAAAACGGCGTCTTGACAATCGCACATACCAATTGCTCAAATCATCACACACAAAGGTTTCTATAGCCCTAACCGCTGGAGTAGGATCATAATCATCCATGTGTGTGCTTACAGTATTAATTAATGTGTTTAATTTTGACAATATCCATTGGTCGAGCTCGCTAAGTAAAATAAAATCTTGGCGTTTGGACTCATCAAAAACATAAGCATCAATGTTGGCATATATTGCAAAAAAGGAGTAAGTATTATACAAAGTGCCAAAAAACTTTCGCTGAGTTTCACCGATACCTTCTAAGTCAAATTTCAAATTTTCCCAAGGATCACTATTGGTAATCATATACCAACGTGTGGCATCTGCTCCGTACTTATCTATGGTTGTAAATGGGTCGATAGCATTGCCTAAGCGTTTGCTCATTTTATTGCCATTTTTATCTAAAACCAAACCATTGGCAATTACATTTTTATAGGCCACATCGTCAAACAACATGGCTGCAATAGCATGTAGGGTAAAAAACCAACCTCGGGTTTGGTCCACTCCTTCTGCGATAAAATCAGCAGTTTTTAGGTGTTCCCAATCGGCTTTGTTTTTCAGTCCCCATTGGGCATAAGGCATTGCACCACTGTCAAACCACACATCTATCAAATCGCTCTCCCTTTTCA
>JBIPNH010000019.1:0-27871 GCA_044373665.1 Bacteroidia bacterium | reverse complement strand
GTTGTTGTACCAAGGCTCTTTCTTACATTGATTAATGAATTCGAATAAACAAGAATCGGAGTACATAATTGAGTTTTTGAAGTCATTCCAAGGGTCTTTTTTGCTTAATCCTGAGGTATAAGGCACGTCGTAAGGTTCGTGACTGCTTAGGGTTAAGATGGTTGTAAAAAAAGGTGGTTTTAAACCATTGAGGTGACTTAAAGATTTTTGAAATAAGGTGCCATCATGCACGCCCCACTTACTGTTTAATTGTTCCGAAGGGAAGTTGTTTTTGTCAATGATATAATCAAAATCATTAACAATTAAATAAGATTTCATAGAGGCAAATTCAATATCACCTCCGTATATGAAACTGTTTTGATACCCTAGTTTTTTTAAATCTTTGGAAACAGAAGGGAGTTTTGCCATTTTATCAGGAAAAACAATGATTGACGACATCGGTTGTGCGGGATAGCCACTCAGTATTGAAAGTAATCCTTTTTCAGTTCTATCTCCTGTCGCATAACATTCCGAGAAAAAGTAGTTTTCTTGAGCAAGTTGGTCCAGTTTAGGGGTGCAATTGTTTTTGCCTAAAAGTAATTGACTAGCACCTGCGGTAAAACTTTCAAGCATAATTACAACAATATTTGGCTTTCCCTTTGTGTAATAAAGAGTGCTGTCTATGTCTGAGTTTAGTTGAGATTTGAAAAAAATAGTTGCTTCATTTTCAGACAGTAAATTGAATTTGTTGCCATAAATTCTTTCGGTATTATTTACGATATAGTAAAGGGCATTCCACACACCATTGACCGCCGAAGCATTCTCGATTTTGTGGGTTGAAAAAACACTTCTTGATTGACTTATGGTTGTAACACCAATGCCACCTCTCATAAAAATAAAGTTAATAGCAAAAAGGAAAATTAAAACCAATACCGTTTTTGAGTTTCTCTCAATAGGTGAGAATAATTGCGTTACTTTTCGGTAAAGTAATAGTAATAGTATTGACAGAACAAGTCCCCAAGCGAATGTTTTTAACCAGTTTGTAGAACCTGCAGACAGCGCCATTTCCTTAGGATGTGTGATGTAAACAAGGACTTGATTGTTGAATTTGCTTCCCCATTGTTTGTATAGTTCGGTATCGCTGATGGTAGATAAAAAAACAACTGCCAATACAAAAGAGATTGTAATTTTGATTGCAAGTTTGTGCTTGGGTTTATTTACTAATAATAAAAGACCGTAAAGGAGCAAAATTAAGCTCATTATGTAAGCAGTTGCAGACAAGTCGAGCGCAAAACCATGGAATGAGCTTTTGAAGAAAGTAGTTGTTAATGAATCAGTAAATTGTGTGTGAAGGTAAGTAATGAAATACAGTCTACTTAGTAAGAAGGTGACTAAAAACAGGGAACACAACAAAAGATAGTTTTTTAAAAGTTTCAATGGATCAATAGGATTAAAGGGATATTTCTTCTATATTTGGTTGAATGGTTTGTGCAATTGTATCTCTTGGTCAATCAATTTTCTGTTCTAATAGGGTCTTCAATTTTTTTGTAGTTAAATTCTACGATTGCAAAAATATAGAATTATAAGCTAAGTATTCCAATAGACCAATAACTAAATTCCAAGTTAAAGCCAAAAGTTATACTTGAAATGTATAGAAATATGATTTTGAAAAGAAGGAGGAGTATACTCTATTCTTTAAGAATGTAGTTTGTCATTAACTACAAATGATTTAAAAAATAGGAATCATAAAAAGGCAGACTTTTGGGTTTACCACTGTAGTGGTTTTCGGTAAGTTATGCCAAACTGAATGTCTTTCATACTGATAGAATATTGTTTCTGATTGATTTGCCAAGGGTTGTTAAACATTGTAAATCCTGAATAAATCCCAATTTGTCCAACATCATTGAAGTTTGTGTAAAACGCTATTTGAGTGTTTAATGAAGTGTTTAAAGTAGATTTTTTATTTTCTGTTTTTACAATTTCATTAACCAAGTCGATGTGCTTGGAGGTATTGCTGCGGATGTAAGAAAATCCGCCACCTAAACCAAATGATAGATAGGATTGGTCACTGACTGCAATTTCTTTTTTGAAGTTGAACGGAATAGTAATAACATGGTACTTGTTCTTAACCGCTAAATTAAAGCTAGCAATTGCATCATAAAAGGTAGTATCGTTGCCTACAATGTATAACAATTTGATATTGGCATATTGTATAATTTGGTTGGCGTTATTTCTGGCTGCAATATCTATGCTTGTAATGTCTAGTTTAATATCTTCGGTTCTTAAGCGGTAATCCAAGCCAGTTTCAAAAATAAAGTTTCTGCCAAACTTGTAATTCAACAATGCAAAGGTGTTAAATCCAATACCATTGTGAGTTGTGTTGTCTTTGTTTTTCCATAAATCTTTGTGAACATAAGATTCTAGTTCATTGGGAACATTAACCGTGTTGATGTTAAACTGTGGTCCAATGCCAAAAGCAAGAAACCATTTTTCGTAAAAGTCTTTAGGGTTGGTTTTTTTGTTTGTTTTGAATTTTTTGTTCGATGCCAAAGTCTCAATTGGATTAAAGAAACTAAGTGTAAATCTATTAGGTTTGGATTGAACGTTTTTAAATTTCAAAAAGTTGATTTGATAAAAATCTTCATTTGATGCCATTGCTTTGCCCAAAGAATTTGTATTATCAAAAGGATCAATTGATTGAGGAAAAGAGGAATTCGTTTTGTTGGTTTTAAGTGGACTAGATGTTTGGGTGAAGTTGTCGAGCTGAGTCGTTGCTTTTGGTAATGTTTTAGAGGCTTTGTTTGTTTGCCTTTCTGTATTTAATTGGTTTGATGCTTGATCTGTTTCAAGCTTAGGATTTGTGGACTCATTATTGTCCGTTGTGCTTTGGTTTTTTGAGTCTGAAGCATTGCTTTCTTCACTAGCAACTTCATTTTGCGTTGTGTTTACTTTCTTGTAATTACTTAAAGGTTTGCTTTCGTTAGATGAGTTTAAAGCCTTTTGTTCGTTATTGGCAATTGTGTTTTGCTTTTTAAAATTACCAGACAATTGTTGTCCAATAATGATAATGCCAATCAAAATAGCAGAAACAGTAAAGACCCACCAAAAATTAAATTTTGATTTTTGGTCAAGTTGACTAGAAATATTTTGCCACAATTCTTCTTTGGGGGGCAAATTTTCTCTTTCGAATGATTTTTTTAATTTGTTATCAAATTCCTCTGGATTCATGTTTAATTAATTCTTTTTTATATAGTTGCCATAACATATTTCTAGCTCTTGTCAGTGAGCTTCTTGAAGTGCTTTCAGGCATGTTTAGTTTTTCTGCAATTTCTTTGTGATTAAAACCATCAATGGCATACAGCATTAGAACAATTCGGTAGTTTTCGGGAATTTTTTCTAATAGCATCATCACAAGGTCATAATCGAAATTATCAGGTAGTTCAGTTTTGTTTTCGGGAAGTTGGTAGCTTAGGTCATCGATGTTTACATTCAGTGTTAAACGTTTTAATGACCTTAGTTTATTGATGGCTTCATTGATAAATATTCGGGTCATCCAGGTTTCCAAACTGCTTTGAAAATTAAAGTTTTTAAGATGATGAAAAACTTTGACAAAAGCGTCTTGAAAAGCATCCTCTGCATGCTCCAAATCGTGAAGATATCGTTTACTTATTGCTAGCATTTTTCCGGCAAAGCGATTATAAAGTGCCTTCTGCGACAATCTGTCACCTTTAAGGCATCCTTCAATAATTTGCTTTTCTGAAAACATTACTACCACTGATATGTGTTAGACAAATTTAAAAGAAAATTTGCTGCAATAAAAACTAAGATTTTGGCCTAATGGGGATTAAAGCCTGATTAACGACTCTCTTTTTTGTTCAATTCGTACAGTTTTAAATATTTTACTGTGTGATACCAAGCGCTTAAGTAACTCCATACAAACCCTGCTTTGCCATTTAATACATTTAAATATAGAAAGTAATGCTTGAAAAAATAAACAGGAAAACTTAAGATACACAAAAACAAAGCTCTTTTTTTGCCTTTTTCTCTCAATTGAATGGCCCCTTTTGTTGTATATTGATTGAATTTGCTAAAATAATGGTCAAGGTTTTTATAACTGTAATGTAGAATATTTCCCTTTAAGGTACTTGTATTTCCTTGCAATATTACTTTTTCATGAACATTAGCCTCGTTGAAGTTTCCTTTTTCTTTGTTAAATAAACGTAAAATGTAATCTTTACTTTCCTTGCCGAATTTAAAAGGCGTGTTTAAAAATACATGTTGACGAGGAATTAAATAACCTTCAATGTTTTTATCTTCTTTCAGTGATTTCAACTCATTTATCAATGCATCGGAAAGCACTTCATCTGCGTCCAAACTCAAAACCCAATTGTTTTGTGCCAATGAAACGGCTAAGCGTTTTTGTTTGCCAAAATTTTCAAAAATGTAGTTGTAAACTTTACAATTGTATTGTTTTGCAAGTTCAACCGTGTTATCGGTACTGTGGTCATCAACTATAATAATCTCATCACACCAAAATAACTTGGGGAGTGATTTAATAAGATTTTGTTCTTCATTTTTGGTGATAATGACTACAGATATTTTCACTTTTCAAAGATAAGGGTTAATCTGTATTGTTACATTAGTCCATTATTTCACCTAGTTCCAACCATCTCAAACTTTTTTCATCAATTTGTAAATTGGCTTTTTCTATGGCCAATGCCCACTCTGCTAACTCAGAATGACTGCTGCTGCCATTGTTCAGTTTATTGGTTAATTCTAGCTTTAAACTCTCAAGTTTTGCGATCTCTGCTTCCAAATTTTTGTATTCTTGTTGTTCCTTAAAACTTGCTTTTTTCTTTTTATTCTCCGCTGCAATTGGTGTTGCAACAGTGCTCGACTTGGCTTCTGTTTTTTTGGATTCGGAACTTATTTCAGCTTTTTGATCTTTGTAATCCGTGTAGTTGCCATAGAAATCTTTGATTTTACCTTCGCCTTCAAAAACAAACAAATGTTCCACTAAGTTGTCCATAAAATAACGGTCGTGAGAAACCAATAAAAGGCAACCTGCAAATTCACTTAAAAAATCCTCTAATACATTCAATGTGTCTATGTCTAAATCATTGGTAGGCTCATCCAGAATTAGGAAATTGGGATTGCTTACCAATACTTTCAGTAATTGTAGTCGTCTTCTTTCGCCACCACTCAACTTACTTATAGGCGTATGTTGAACGCTAGGAGGGAACAAAAACATGTCTAAAAGCTTACTTACAGCAACTTGTTCTCCTGTGCCTAAGGTTACATATTCTGCAATTTCTTTAACCTCATCAATGATTCTATTGTCGTTGTTTAAGTTATTGGTATGTTGGGTGTAATAACCGATTTTTAAGGTGCTGCCATGAATAACTTCACCACTACTTGGTGCTTGTGTTTGGGTAAGAAGGTCCAAAAAAGTACTTTTCCCAATCCCATTTTTTCCAACCACTCCAATTCTGTCCTTTTTCTTAAAGATGTATGAAAAGTTTTCAATGATATTTAAGTCATCAAATTGCTTTGAAATATTGTGTAATTCAATGATTTTGTTTCCTAATCTAGTAGTCTGAACCGAAATTTCTAATTCATTTTGATTCAAATTTTGAGTGGCAATGTCTTTAAGGTCATAAAAGGCTTCAATTCTACTTTTGCTTTTAGTTCCACGTGCTTTCGGCATTCTGCGCATCCATTCCAGTTCTTTCACCATCAGGTTGCGTGCTTTGCTCACTTCGGCGGCATGAATGGTTTCTCGCATTGATTTCTTTTCTAGGAAATAAGCATAGTTGCCCTTGTGTATATACAAGTTACCACGGTCGAGTTCAAGTATTTGATTGCTTACATTGTCAAGAAAATACCTGTCGTGCGTAACCATTAACAATGAAATTTGATGGGCTGTTAATAGATTTTCTAGCCATTCAATAGCTTCTAAGTCCAAGTGATTCGTAGGCTCATCCATGATGATTAAATCAGGATTTAACAGTAAAAGTTGTGCCAATGCTACCCTTTTTCTTTGTCCGCCACTTAGTGATTTATTTAAAACTTCCACATCGCTAATTCCTAGTTTTGAAAGGATTTGTTTGGAGCGTTTTTCAAATTCCCAAGCATCCAAGCGGCTCATTTCATCCAATAAAAATTGCATTCTATCACCCGAAGCTTCAATATCAAGAATGGCAGCTTCGTATTCGTTGATGATTTTAACGGTTGGATTGTCCGAAGAAAAAATGGTTTGTTGAATGGTTTTGTTCTCGTCCAATTCAGGTTCTTGTGGCAAGTAGCCCACACTACAACCATTTGCCAATTGTAATTCACCGCTGTCTTGTTTTATAAGGCCTGCTATGGTTTTTAGTAAGGTCGATTTGCCTGTGCCATTGGCCCCAACTAATGCCAGTTTTTCGCCTTTTGCTATTCCAAAACTGATATTTTTAAAGAGCCATTTTTCAGTATATGCTTTTGATAATTGATCAACAGAAAGTAAATTCATACAAGCCGCAAAGTTAATGTTAATATGTAGTAAAAATAAGAAAGTTTCAATTTTGGTGTGATTTATTTGGGCTTTTCTTTTAGGTTTGCAGTGTAAAAATAAGAAAGAATGAATTTATCGAATTATACCCTTTTAGACCGTTTTTGTAAATATGTACAAATTGATACCGAAGCTGACCCCAATTCACTGACTCAACCCTCGTCTGAAAAACAGAAGAATTTAAGTAAAATATTGGTGGAGGAATTGCATGCAATGGGTGTTGTAGATGCAGAATTGGATGAATTTGGTTATGTTTATGCCACCATTCCATCTAATACAGACAAGCAAGTGCCGGTATTGTGTTTTTGCTCGCATGTGGACACTTCGCCCGATGTAACAGGTAAGGGAGTAAAACCTGCGGTACATCACAATTATGATGGTGGTTTGATACATTTTGAAGATGATAAAAGTTTGGTTTTAAGAGCAGAAGAACATACTTACTTAAAAGAAAGAATAGGAGATACTATCATCACCGCTTCGGGACTAACTTTATTGGGTGCAGATGACAAAGCAGGGGCTGCTATTATTATGGATTTTGCGAATTATTTAATGCAGCATCCTGAAGTAAAGCATGGCGCCATAAAAATTCTGTTTACACCAGATGAAGAAATTGGAAGGGGAGTAGATGCGATAGACATGAAAAAATTAGGGGCAGACTTTGGCTATACCTTAGATGGGGGAGAGCGAGGCGTTTTGGAAGGCGAATCTTTCTCTGCAGATGGCATGAAAGTGATTTTTGAAGGAATCAGTGCACATCCGGGATATGCCAAAAATAAAATGGTTTCAGCCATTAAAGTAGCTTCGCATTTTGTGGAGTTATTGCCCAAAAATACTTGGAGTCCAGAAACGACTTCAGGAAAAGAGGGGTTTGTTCATCCATTGCACATAGAGGGCGGAATAGAAACCACGTTTGTTCAGTTTATTATCAGAGATTTTGAGACCTCAAAATTAGCAGAATATGAACAGCGAATAGAACAATTGGCCAAGGAGGCAATAGCCGCATTTCCGGGTTCCACCTATAAAATTGAAGTGAAGGAACAATACCGCAACATGCGCGAAATGTTAGACCAATATCCACAAGTAATGGGAAATGCCATAGAGGCCTACAAAAGGGCAGGACTTCAAACCCGTATTGAGAGTATCAGAGGCGGCACAGATGGCTCAAGACTGTCGTTTATGGGTTTGCCTTGTCCCAATATCTTTACAGGTGAAATGGCGATACACTCCCGAAAAGAGTATGTCAGTTTACAAGACATGCAAAAAGCCGTGGAGGTTTTACATCACTTGGTTCAGGTTTGGGAAGAAAACCATTTTTGATTTTTCAGTTTTGATTTTTGATTTTTTCCTGTGCTTGGTCTGAACAATAGCTTATTGCGGTGGCGACCAGGGATGAGGGATATGTTAGAAGTTAGAAGTCAGAAGTTAGAAGTTAGAAGTCAGAAGTTAGAAGGTAGTAGTCAGAAGTTAGATTGTAGTAGTCAGAAGTTAGATTGTAGAAGTTAGATTGTAGAAGTCAGATTGTAGAAGTCAGAAGTTTTCCTGTGGTTGGTCTGAAGCATAGCTTATTGCGGTGGCGACCACCCACTTTTTTGTTTTACAAGATGCGAGCGAGAACAGGGAACCATTTTTGATTTTACAGTTTTCTCCTGTGGTTGGTCTGAAGCATAGCTTATTGCGCTGGGACCACCCACTGTTTTGTTTTACAAGATGCGAGCGAGAACAGGAGAACCATTTTTGATTTTTCAGTTTTGATTTTTGATTTTACGTTCATTTGAAGTATTTTTGTTGTTATACTTAGTTCACGGCAATCGTTTATGAAAAATATTGACAAAGACAGCTTAGAAAATGCTTACCGATTGTTTGAGTCGAATGATATTGACAAAATAGAAATCGGAACGACAAAGGGGCTTAAAGAAATTCACCGTTATTTATTTGCTGATTTGTATGATTTCGCTGGCGAAGTTAGAAAACTAAATATATCAAAGGGTGGATTTAGATTTGCAAATGCATTATATATCAATGAAATTTTAGTAAAGATTGAGCAAATGCCAGAAACTAGTTTTGAAGAAATTATTGCAAAATATGTTGAAATAAATATTGCACACCCCTTTTTGGAAGGCAATGGTCGGTCTATGCGTATTTGGCTAGATATGATTTTGAAAAAGCGACTAAGCAAAGTTGTGAATTGGCAGTTTGTCGACAAAACGCTTTATTTGCAGTCAATGGAAAGGAGTCCAATTAATGACTTGGAGTTAAGAACTTTACTAAAAGAAAATCTAACTGATGAGGTTGATAATAGAGAAATTATTTTCAAAGGGATTGAACAGTCTTACTATTACGAAGGCTACGAAAAAGATCAAGAATAAGTTATTAATTTCCCTGTGAATGGTCTGTAGCTTAGCTTATTGCGGTGGCTTCCGCTCACAGTTATACGTTGTTTATCTCCTTAAAACCAATCCTTCATTTTATCGAAGAACCCTTTTTCTTTTTTGGCATTTTTAGGAGAGAAATTCTCAGAATCCTTCAGTTTCTTTAATAAATCAGTTTCTTCGGAATTTACTTTCTTCGGAATCCATACATGAACTTTGATTAATTGGTCGCCTGTTTGGTAGCCGTTAACTTCAGGGAATCCTTTGCCTCTTAATCTCAATACTTTTCCGCTTTGTGTGCCTGCTTCAATGGTTATTTTGGCTTTACCATCTATCGTAGGAACTTCCACTTGACATCCTAAAATGGCATCAACCACACTGATGGCTAATTGGTAAATAACATGTTGGTCTTGACGTTCCAATTCAGCATGTCCTTCTTCTTCAATATAAATTAATAAATCGCCATCGATACCGCCACCTGGAGCAGCATTGCCTTTGCCATTGATAGACAATTGCATGCCTTCTTGAACGCCAGCCGGAATTTTTATCGTTGTTTCAATTTCTTCATGAACAAGTCCGTGTTCATTAGAACCTGCCGGTCTGTTAGAGATGGATTTTCCACTTCCTTGACAAGTAGGACAAGCACTAACGGTTTGCATTTGTCCTAAGAAAGTTTGGGTTACTCTATTCACCTGTCCTCTGCCTTTACAAGTGCTACATTCTTTAAAAGTAGTGCCTTTGGCTTGAACCAGTTTTTTGTATTTTATTTTCTTTTCTACACCGTTTTTAATATCGGCATAGCTTAGTTTAAGTTTTATTCTGATGTTGCTACCTACATTGGCTCTTGTTCTTCCATTTCTGCCCGAACCTCCACCAAAAAAGTCGCCAAAACCACCACCGCCGCCACCGCCAAATATGTCACCAAATTGACTAAATATGTCATCCATATTCATGCCACCGCCTCCGTATCCTCCACCTGAAGCACCACCAACACCGGCATGTCCATATTGGTCATAACGCTGTTTTTTTTCAGCATTGCTAAGTATTTCGTAGGCTTCTGCGGCTTCTTTAAATTTCTCCTCAGCGGCTTTGTCACCCGGATTTTTGTCAGGGTGGAATTTAATAGCCATTTTTCGGTAGGCTTTTTTTATTTCCTCTTCAGTTGCCGATTTGCTAACCTCTAATATTTCGTAATAATCTCTTTTTGCCAAAATGTTTAATCTTAATTGTTATTCGCCTACTATCACTTTTGCAAACCTTACCACATGTCCGTTTAGGGTATAGCCTTTTTCGGTTTCATCAATGATTTTACCTTTTAAATCTTCGTTAGGTGCAGGTATTTTTGTAATCGCTTCGTGTAAGTCAACATTGAACTCTTTGCCGATGCTTTCCAATGGTTTTAATCCTTTGTTTTGAAGGGTATTTACAAATTTTTGGTGAATCAAAGTAACACCCTCAGCAAACGATTCAAGGTTTTGTTTGTCAGCATTCACTTTCATGGCTCTTTCAAAATCGTCAATGACAGGAAGGAATGACAATATCACTTCTTTGCCAGCAGTTTGAAGCAATTCAGCTCTTTCTTTGGTAGTTCTTCTTTTGTAATTGTCGAACTCAGCATATAATCTTAGAAATTTATCATTAGCTTCTTGTAAGTCTGCTTTTAATTTGCTCAATTCATCTAATTCAGTTTCAGTGTTTGATGTTTGTGCATCATTACTGACTTGCTCATCTGATAATTCGATTTTTTCTTCTTCTGTCATGATGTATCTACGTTTCAAATTGTTTGCCATTGTTTAAATGTGACAATATGGCTTGATAGTAGCTGTTTTTTGTCAATAAAAGTGACAAAAAATGACTGATTATTTGGCAAGTTCGGTCAATGAGTTTTCTATCTCTTTTACAGTGATAGCGGAACTTATCATAGTTCCCTCTTTGTCAAAAATAATTATTTTAGGGATAGAGCTAACATTGTATTTTTTGACCATCGGTGAATTGTATTTTTTAAAATCACAAATATGATTTTCCCACACCATTTCATCTTCAGTAATGGCGCTTTTCCAGTTGTTTTCTTCGGTATCTAAGGAAACGCTAATAAAGACAATTTTTGAGTTGTTTTTGTATTTTTGGTATATTCTTGCTAAGTTTTTATTTTCAGCACGACTTGCTTTGCTCCAAGAGGCCCAAAAGTTAACAACAACAACTTTGTTTTTGTATAAATTCCAGTTGATAGAATCGCTAAATCTTTGGGTATTGGTTACAGAGTGTTGCTTTGTTTTAAACCCACTCAATACCAAACTAACAAATAGGATGAGGAAACTAATAGATATTTTCATGATAAGATAAGATTGCTTAATCTATTCTTACAATTTCTGCACCAATTTCATTTAAACGTTTGTCAATGTATTGGTAACCACGGTCAATTTGCTCAATGTTTTTGATGGTGCTAGTGCCATTTGCACTCATTGCAGCAATAAGCATAGCAACACCCGCTCTAATGTCCGGTGAACTCATTGTAATGCCTTTAAGGGGTATTTTTTTGTCCAATCCCATTACATTGGCACGGTGTGGGTCGCACAAAATTATTTTAGCACCCATGTCAATCAAGTTATCGACAAAGAATAATCTGCTTTCAAACATTTTTTGATGAATGAGTACATTGCCTCGGGCTTGAGTTGCCGTAACAAGTATAATACTTATTAAATCGGGCGTAAATCCAGGCCAAGGAGCGTCTGCAATGGTAAGAATACTTCCATCAATGAAAGATTCTATTTCATAATGGTCTTGCTGTGGGATAAAAATATCATCACCAATAAATTCCATTTTTATACCTAATCTTTTGAATGTATCAGGAATAATTCCCAACTCATTAATTTGGCAATTTTTGATACGGATTTCACTGCCAGTCATAGCGGCCAAACCGATAAAACTACCAATTTCAATCATGTCAGGCAATAGAGTATGTTCAGTACCTGCCAAATAATTAACCCCTTCGATGTGAATTAAATTACTGCCAATTCCAGTGATTTTGGCTCCCATTCTGTTCAACATTTTACAAAGTTGTTGCAAATAGGGTTCACATGCCGCATTGTATATGGTTGTGGTTCCTTCGGCCAAACTTGCAGCCATTACGATGTTAGCCGTTCCTGTAACAGAGGCTTCGTCGAGTAGCATATAGCAACCTTTTAGACGGTTATTTTCTGTAGTAACTTTGTAAAATTGTTCACTAGCCAAATATTCAAAACGGGCGCCTAATTTCATGAATCCAATAAAGTGGGTATCCAATCTTCTTCGTCCAATTTTGTCGCCTCCAGGGCTAGGAATATACCCTTTGCCAAATCTTGCTAAGAGTGGACCGATAATCATAATAGAACCTCTAAGTGCTGCACCTTTTTGTTTGAATTCAGCAGAGTTTAGAAATTCGAGATTGATGTCATCTGCTATAAAAGAGTATGATTCTTGACTTAATTGATTCACCTTTACACCAAGGTCTTTAAGTAAGTCAATCAGTTTTAGGACATCTCTAATTTGGGGTATATTATTTATGATAACCTCTTCGGGTGTAAGAAGCACCGCAGAGATAATTTGTAATGCTTCATTTTTGGCACCTTGAGGAATGATTTCTCCTTTAAGTTTTTTGCCACCAGTTACTTTGAACGTTCCCATTGTTATTGTTATTTTCTTTTTACAAATTTTTTGTTTTTAAACTTATTGTTAGGTTTAAAAAATTTCTTTTTAGCTTGTTGTTGTTCAAGTGTAATTTCTAGTTGTTCAGGTGTCACTTTTAGTTTTTTATTAGACAGAACTTCTAGATGGTCTGCTAATTGTGAGTTACTTAAGTTTTCGTTGTTCCAATTTTTGGAAGAGTTAGTCATGAAAGAGGCCAACAAGTTGAGGAATTCTTTTTGTAAGTCTTCGTCACCAAGTGCTGTGGCTTTGTTGACCATCATTTGTAGGTTACGTCCATAAAAACGGAACTTAATGGGTTGGTTAGGGTATTCTATTTTTTCTGGTTTCTGATGGATTTTAGTTTTTTCAGGAACAGGAAAAGGGGAGTCTACATTTAAGTTAAAGTTTGCGATAATGTGAAGGTGGTCCCAAAGTTTTTGTTTGTAGTCAGATTGATTCTTAACAGTAGGGTTTAGGATTTCCATAACGCTAATGAGAGTATCTGCCATTTTGGTTCGTTTCTCTTTTGGTTCAACTGAGCAAACATAGTTGACATAGTTTTGAAAAGAGCGACCATATTCAGAGATAATAAGGTTTTCAGATTGGGTATTGTATTTAAAAAGTTCTTCCATTGAAGGTCTATTAGTAGGTCAAAGGTAACAAAAAATATAAAAAAAAACCTACAATTTTTCAATTGTAGGTTTTTAATAAGGTTATTGAATGATTAGTAACCGTTTTTAACTCTTTGCGCAGGCGTTTCAGAGTTTCTTGGTTCCATGGTCATTAAATGTTTAGTACCATCTTTAGCAGTAAAGCTAATTTTAAGTTCTTTGTTTTTTAATTTAATGATTTCACATGTTAAAACTTCAGCATCACTAGCTTTAGAAAGGTCGCCGTTGCCATTGTTTCCGAAAACAACTTTATCGTGTCTTTCAGTGAAAGACCATTTTCCATTACCAGCGCAGTTTTTTGCAAAAATGTTATTTTCGTATATTGGTGCTAATAAATAGAAGTGTTCGTCTTTTCTGTAGGTAAAAATTTTACCATCATTCGCTTTAGAATATGATTTAGTATATTGTGGGTTAATACTAAAGTAACCAGAACGTGTGATAGAAAAAATCATTTCTAAAGTATCACCACTTCTAAAAGAATTTAAAGCAGCAGCATTGTCTTCATTGTTAATTTTATAGTTAACAACTGACCATTCGTTTGCAAGACGGTCTCTTTTAGAGATAAAAGAAATTCCAGGACCTTCTTCATATTTACATGAAGTTAATGCAATACTCGTTAAAAACAATACCGTTAGGACTAAATTAAATTTTTTCATTGATTAATTTTTTGTGCAAATATATGTGATAGTTTGATTCTAAGCAAATTTTTTTAAAAAAACAAGTTTAAATTGAGTGTGCTATTGAAAAGATCTCTGTTTATAGCAAAGGTTTTTGTAGAAATTCCATCTTTATATTCAGTTTTTTTGACTTCATTCGATGTAAAATCATAGCTTTCTCTTGTAAATGTATTGTCTTTTGAAATATTGTAAGATGGTCCAAAGCCTATTTCAAATCCTAATGACATTTTTGGAGCGAAGAAATATTCTGCACCTACAAACCCTCTTATGCCAAAGGTAAATCCACTGTTTTTTCTTTCTATTACTCTTGAATATCCAGTGTCATATAATTCTAATTTATTTCCGTAAGTTGTTTTTTCGTTTGTGTTGTTGAATCTTATAAACCCATCAAACCCTGCAAACCCTTGAAGTCTTGTTTTGCCATTTCTGAACTCCTTTCCAAAATTTAACTGAAACTGATTCGTGTTTAATTGCCCTTTATTTATAACTTGAGCAAATTGATTGGCTCCTGGAGTTATATCTAAAACAGAGATTTCTGTACTTCTACTGTTTGTGTTAATTAAAAAAGACAAACGATAAGCTTGGTTTTCTTTAATGAAATATTTGCCCGAAAAAGAATAGTTGTCGATAAAATTAGGGGAAGGAGAATTGTTGGTAGATGTATTGTAAAAAATTGTTCCAATGTAGTTAAGAAATGGGTCTGCCCCAATCCCTATGCTGTAATCTCCTTTTTCAGGTAAAATGGCTAAACCTCTTTTGTTTTTTAATACTGGATTTAATTGTGATTGTGCGTTATAGCTAATCAATATTAATGTTATTAATAGTATTTTTTTCATCATGCGAATGTACTTCTTTTGAATTATATTTTCATCAATTTGGCAAATTTCAATACCAAAGTTTTTTGTCCTGCTTGGGTAAAATTGATAATTGCTTTTTTGTTTTCTCCACTGTCTTCCAATTTAAGAACTTGTCCTTTGCCAAATCTTTGGTGCTCAACCTCATCTCCCTCTGCCAATAAATTATTATCACCGGCAACAAAGTTTGCAGATACTGGAATAGAAACTGAAGTGCTAGAAAACAACTGCTTGCCAACTTGCATCCCATATCCTTTCCCATACGTGCTAACCGTTGTTGTTTTAGGATTCAAACTTCTTGGGGCATCTATTTCGCGTTTGTTTTGAGGGAACTCAAATTCTACATATTTTTTGTCAATCTCATCAATAAAACGGCTGGGTTCGCAAGGAATTAAATTGCCGTATTTAAATCGTGAGGTTGCAAATGATAAGGTTAGTTTTTGCTCCGCTCTTGTTACCGCCACATAAAACAAGCGCCTTTCTTCCTCTAATTCATGTCTGCTGTTTAAACTCAACTGACTGGGGAATAAATTTTCTTCTAATCCCACCACAAACACATTTTTAAACTCCAATCCTTTACTACTGTGTATTGTCATTAAGGTGACTTTGTCAGTATCGTCATTGTCCTTGTCTGCATCGGTAAGCAATGCAATGTCTTGAAGGAAAAATGATAAGGTTTTGTCGTTTTCGTTGGTATCGTCTTCCGTAAATTCTTTGATTGCATTCAATAATTCAACCAAGTTTTCATACTTCGAAATACCTTCAACGGTTTTGTCTTCTCTTAAATGTGAAACTAAACCAGAGTTTTTGGCTACATATTCGGCTACTTCGTATGCATTTTTGGTGGCTTGCATTGTTTGGAAGTTGCTCATTAACATGTAAAAGTTTTTAATATGTGCTGATGCAGCACCAAAATCAGGGAATAAATTAATTTTTTGAATCACTTCCCAAATTGACAACTCATTTTGATTGGCAGTATAAACCAATTTCTCTATGGTAGTATTCCCAATTTTTCTAGCAGGGTAATTAATGATTCTTTTTAACGCCTCTTCATCATTGGGATTAACCACCAATTTTAGATAAGCTAATAAATCCTTAATTTCTTTTCTTTGGTAAAAGCTAGTGCCTCCATAAATCCTGTAAGGAATGTTGTTTTTTCTGAGTGCTTCCTCAAAGGATCTACTCTGTGCATTTGTTCTGTAGAGTATTGCAAAGTCGGAATTGAGCCCATGGCTATTGTTTTTTTCTTCAAAAATCAATTGTGAGATTAATCGACCTTCTTCATTGTCGCTCAATGCACGAAGAATTTTTATCTTGTCTCCTTCCTCATTTTCAGTAAAGATTTTCTTGTCGAGTTTTTCTTTGTTGTTAGAAATAATACTGCTGCTGGCATTGACAATGTTAGAAGTGCTTCTGTAATTGTGCTCTAATTTAAATACTGCCAAATCAGGATAATCTTTTTCGAAGTTTAAAATATTCTGAATATTTGCTCCTCTAAAACTGTAAATACTCTGAGAATCATCGCCCACCACACAAATGTTTTCGTACATACTAGCCAATTTTTTAACAATCATGTATTGACATAAGTTGGTGTCTTGATACTCATCAACCATGATGTATTTAAACTTGTGTTGGTATTTGTAGAGAATATCTGATTTCTCATTAAAAAGGCGGAAGGTGTTAACTAATAAATCGTCAAAATCCATAGCGCCAGCTTTGAAACAACGAGCTTGATATGCTTCAAATAATTTCGAAATCATAGGGCGTCCTGATGAATTGTCTGCCTCCAATAATTCTGGAATGTTTTTGTATTTGTCCGAGGTAATTAGGCTGTTTTTGGCATTGCTTATTCTGTTGTAAACGATTCCCGGTTTGTATAATTTTTCGTCTAATTGAAATTCTTTTAAAAGGGTTTTAATTAAGCTTTTAGAATCGTCTGTGTCATAAATCGTAAAATCTTTGGGGTAGCCAATGTGTTCGGCTTCTACTCTTAAAATTTTGGCAAACACACTGTGAAAAGTTCCCATCCAAAGATTTTTAGCTTCGGCACCTACCACCGTTGCAATTCTGTTTTTCATCTCTTTGGCCGCTTTGTTTGTAAAGGTAAGCGAAAGGATATTAAACGGGTCGTTTCCTTGTTTAATAATATGGGCAATACGATAAGTTAATACCCTGGTTTTTCCACTGCCTGCACCTGCAATAATCATAACAGGGCCTTTGATGTGCATTGCAGCTTCTCTTTGTGTAGGGTTTAATTTATCTAAGTATGGAGGGTAATCTTGATTCATCTTGTGTTGACAATTTTATAGACCTCTGTTGGGTTAATTTATGCAGATTTCTAATGTTTTCAAATTTAATTCATGTTTATATAACTTAAGTAAATATAATCAAATATTTTTTTAACATCAATTGTTTGAAATTGTGAACATGTTTTTAGTGCTTTATTATCTAGCTATAAAAGATAGACTTAACGGAAATTTTGACTTTTAAAAATTGGTTTCTATTCTTTAATGTTGATAACAAAAAGGCAAACGGAATTTGATTTTGTTTTTTATTAAATTGAAATAGTGATATTTGCATCTTTATTTTGTACGCAATTGTTGACATAGAAACGACAGGAGGAAATCCAGATAAGGACAAGATTACTGAAATTGCGGTACTTTTACATGATGGCAATCAGGTTATCAAAGAATTTAAAAGTTTGGTAAATCCACAACAAAAAATTCCGCCCAAAATCTCTCAAATAACTGGAATAACAAACGAAATGGTGCAACATGCGCCTCCTTTTTATGAAATTGCAAAATCCATTATCGAAATTACAGAAGGGGCAGTTTTTGTTGCACATAATGTCCGTTTTGATTATAGTTTTATAAAAGCAGAATACAAATCTTTAGGGTATCAATTCTATCGCAAAACACTGTGTACCGTGCGTTTGAGTCGTGAAACTTTTAAGGGTTTGCCCTCTTACAGTTTAGGGAAATTATGCGAATCTTTGTCTATCCCCATTTACGACCGACACCGTGCTTATGGTGATGCAAAGGCAACAGTTTTGTTGTTTGAAAAAATAAAACAGCAATCCTTAGGCAATGAATTGTTCGATTTGGGGCATGAAATAAAAACCAGTTTTTTGCCACCTCAGCTATCAATGTCAGTCATTGACCGAATTCCGGACGAGCTTACAGGGGTTTATTATTTCCACAATTCACAAGGAAGTTTGTTGTACATTGGAAAAAGTATAGACATCAAAAAACGAGTTTTACAGCACTTGAATTTATCTTCGCATGGAAACCGACGAGCGCTAGCCATGAAAGAGGAGATTGCCGATATTTCATACGAGGCTACAGGAAATGAATTGCATGCGTTGCTGTTGGAGTCGAACGAAATAAAAACGCATAAACCCTTTTATAATATCAGTCAGAAAAGGAGTAGGGCGATTCCTGTTTATGGTATTTATTTAATAACAGATGAAGAGGGGTATTTAACCTTCAAGATAAAGCCATACAATGAGGATGAGGAGCCTATCATTACTGCAGATAGTCAGAAAAAAGCGCAAGACCAATTGTACAGATGGGCGAACAAATACCAATTATGCTTAAGTAAGTTGGATTTACAAGCTGTTGGAGGTCCTTGTTTTTACAGACAATTACACAAGTGTTTGGGGGCGTGCGAAGGAAAAGAAGAGGTTGATTTGTACAACGAAAGGGTGGAAGCTTTGGTTGAAAAGCATAGTTTCGTAAAAAAGAGAATGTTGATTTTAGGTTCAGGAAGAACTGTTTATGAAAAATCCATCATTTGGATAGAACATGGCGTTTACAAGGGATTTGGCTTTATAAACCAAGAAGAAAGCGTACAGTCTGTTGAGGATTTACAAGGGATAATAAAAAGGTATCCCCATAATCGTGATATTCAAGCGATATTAACCAACTATATGGGTAAGGGTTATCAAATTATTGAATATTGATTTTTGCAAATCAATAAGCCTTTCTGAGCATATCGGCATAGGCATTTGGAAGGATACTCTCCTCAATAGCAATGGCCGCTTTCTCAACATCATATTCAAATCTTTTGAATTCAACTTTGATACTGTTTTTGTCAAATCTATTGCTGTTTTCTTCTATGTGAAGAATGACATAACAGCCTTTAATATCTCCATCTTTTGGTTTGCCTACTGATCCAATATTTATGGCATGTCTGAAGGCGGTTTGTCCTTCTATTTCGTATTCAAAAATTCTGTGGTAGGGTTTGTGTGTGTGCCCACAAAACAAGAGATCTGCATGCACGGTTTCCATTATTCTCAACATGCTTTTTTCTTCACGGTCCTCAAATAAATATTCGTTTATTTTTCTTGGACTGCCATGTACCATCAACAGGTAAAGAGAATCGTTGTTCAATTGATACTCAACTTGTATATGAGCAGGTAGGGTGCGTAAATAGTTTCTTTCATCCTTTCCAATTAATTGATTGCTAAGAGAAATAGATTGAGCCCCCATTGCTTTGTCTTCTTCAGTTTTATAGGCACAGCCACAATCGTCTGAATTTCTACCTACTCCAAAATCGTAGTTCCCTGCAATGGTAGGAATGCCTCTTTTTCTAATTTCATTAATGACCTCGTTAGGCCAAATATTGTAACCCACTAAGTCGCCCAAACAATAGATTGCATCAGGTTTTGTTTGTTCTAAATCTTTAAAAAGTGCTTGTAAGGCCGGTAAGTTGGCATGGATGTCGCTAAATAATGCAATTTTCATTTTATCTTTAATTAATTTCTGTTTTAAACCATTTTTTTCTAAACCAAAATGCTAAGTTGACTAATGCTATTAATGCAGGTACTTCAACCAAAGGGCCAATTACTCCAACAAAAGCCTCGCCACTGTTGATGCCAAAAACACCAATTGCTACGGCAATGGCTAATTCAAAATTATTGCCTGTTGCAGTAAAAGCTATTGAAGTGCTTTTTGAATAATCAGCACCAAAGTATTTGCCAATTAAAAAACTGACTACAAACATTACAGCAAAATAAATGACCAATGGAATGGCAATTCTAATAACATCAAAGGGTATTTCTACAATCATTTCGCCTTTTAAGCTGAACATGACTACAATGGTAAATAATAATGCAATTAAAGTAATAGGGGAGATTTTAGGAACAAATTTTTGTTCAAACCACTCTATTCCTTTTTGTTTGATTAGGGTGTATCGGCTAATGATGCCAAGGGCAAAAGGAATTCCTAAATAGATGCCCACACTCTCTGCAATCTGTAATACACTGATGTTGACCTTATAGCTTTCGTAGCCAAAATAGGGTGGTAAAACAGTGATAAATAGGTAGGCGTAAAAACTATAGAGTAACACTTGGAATATACTGTTTAAGGCAATCAAGCCAGCTGCATATTCTCTGTTACCCTCAGCTAAGTCGTTCCATACAACAACCATAGCAATACAACGCGCTAATCCAATAAGAATTAGTCCGGTCATGTAAGCTGGGTATGATTTTAAAAAAATTAAGGCCAAAATAAACATGAATACAGGACCGATAATCCAATTTAAAATAAGCGAAGCGGTCAGCACTTTTGTGTTTTTAAAGACTTCACCCATTTTTTCATATTTTACTTTCGCAAGTGGGGGATACATCATCAAAATTAACCCGATGGCTAACGGAATATTGGTCGTGCCGCTTGAAAAGGAATTGATAAATTGACTGCTATTAGGGATAAAATAACCAATGGAAACGCCAATGCCCATGGCCAAAAATATCCAAATAGTTAAATGTCGGTCGAGAAAACTCAGTCTTTTTCTCTCGTAGGCAGGGGTGCAATTTTGGTTACTCATGAAACTTAGCAGCAGTTGGAATCAGGAGAACAGCAGGAGTTGTTATTAACCGGAATTTCAGACAGACGGACTTTCTTTTTTTCTTGAGGAATTCCGCAGCTATCAGAAGCCAAACAATCTGTGAATTTTGGCATTAATACAAAAGATTTACCATTGAATTCTAAGCCATATTTACCAATGGTTTCCATTTGGTATTCCACTTCAATTTCTAAGTCTTCCAACCCTAATTTGGTTTCAGATAATTCAATGATATTAAGTAGTTTTTGTGGTTTAAGTCTGTGGTCCGTATCATTGGCATTCCAAAGTTGGAAGTTGGCCATTTTTTCATTTCTAATGGTTCCTCCACAATCAATAAAATGTTTGTGTACAACACCGACTTCGGTAACATGAAAGTGGTCAGGCACTTTTGTTCCATTTTGTAATTCGAAGTCAACTGAATTTAATTCAGCTAGTTTGGTTTTTATTTCAGATAGTTTCATAATTGGGTTGGTTTAACAGCATTTTTTAAAGTTAAGTTGTTTGTTGATAGCGTTAAAGTAGGACATTAATTCTGCAATAATATCCTCATTGACACAGTAGCAAATGCCTTTACCTTCGATAGTTCCTTTAATAATTCCAGCATTTTTAAGTTCCTTTAAGTGTTGGGAAACTGTAGGTTGTGCCAAGGGGAGTTCATTAACTATATCACCACAAATACAAGCGTCAACAGAAAGGAGATATTCTACAATAGCAATTCTTGCAGGGTGTGCAAGTGCTTTTAGGATATTTGCCATTTTGTTTTGATGGTCGGTAAATTGGTCTGATTTGGTAATGCCCATGTTTTAATATTTAGTTTGTTAAAAACTTTTAAATTTTCACATTGCAATATTACGATAATAAATTGAGATATTTTTAATATTTTTATTGGGTATCATGTTTTGTATTTGTTGAAAGGTCATTTAATCAAAGAAAATGTAACTGTGTATATTGTGATACTTTATAATTGTTTCTTTACTACAAAAGTATTTAAAGGTTGTAAATAAAGGTTGTAAAGTATAGTTTTTTAAGGTTTTAGTTACAAAGGAGTGGCATAAATGGAGTATATTTTATTTATATATTTGTGAATAATAGTTTGGTGTAATGTGTTTTATCTTCGAAAAATAGGATTAAGTTTGTTAAATGAAAATAGTTGCATTGTTGATTTGTTTATTGCCGATGGTAATTTGGAGTCAAAAGTTTATAGACATTCCATTGAACCAAGATGAGACAGACATTGTTTATGAAGCGATTATTAAGTACGATAATCCTTTAATTAAATTCAGCGAATTGGTAAATGTTGTCTCAAGTTTAGCAGAAGGAAGTAATTTGTCAAATATTCAAGTAGATACTTTAAAATATAAAATTGTTGCGAATGGGATGGAGGTAATTAATGATATGAAAACGAATCAGTATCAACATCAATATAATTACATGGTTTTATTTAGTATGGTTCCCAATCAAATAGTAGTTAAAATTTCGAAAATATATCATCACAATAAAGTTGATGTATTAAAGAGTATGGGTTATTGTTATGGGTTCAGAAATAAGGACACTCGTTTTAAATATTTTGATGTTTTGACTGAAATGAATATCAAAATGAACAACAGGTTAGAGGAGTTTAAAAAGGGAGTTTTGTCGATGAATTTGATTGACAAAAGTGAAAAAGCAGTAAGTAATGAAACTGTTATAACTTATGTAGATGATTTAAAGAGTAAGGTTGTGAAAGATAAAGATCAATTAAGTCAAACTGATTACCTATTAAAGTCAGCGGAGTCATTAAATTTATTTTACAAGCAAAAGAGAAATTCTTTTTATTTTTCGGCCATTGGGTTAGGAACTATTTTTGTTGCAGCCGCCATTGATAACAATAGGCAAAAGGCGAGTTTGACAACAAGTGTTATGAGTGTCCTTGGCGGTGGTTTAATGTTTACTGGTTTTGTATTAAATATAGACAGTTACAAGCATGTCAGAAACAGTTCTATGTATCTTAAAAAGTCAGCAGAGGGTATAACTGTTGGTATTAAGTTTTAGGATTGATTTTTTCATTGATTGGGATGCTCCTATAATATGAGCATCTAGTGCTAATTCAAAATGTTTATATAGCCAATTAGGAGATTTTTTAGGCATAAAAAAGCCTCCACAATTCTGAAGGCTTTGATACGTGTGAAAGACACCAACATTATTTCGAACTCATTTTTGAAAGATTTGGAGGTCTTATGCTCGCTAAAAGAGACAATGAATTTGTGGGGGAAATGAGGGGAAATTAAATGCTAATTTAAATTAAAACTATTTTTCGGGAGCTTACAACAATTTGTCTTTTTCAGTCTCCCACAAATATTGACACGCAATACTTTGGCAGCTCCCTTGAGGTATTATTCTAGTTCTTGTTGGGTCATGCGGTAAATTGTTTAACACGATTAGTTACCAAATTGGTATAGGCAATTCGATTTTCTTCAGTTAAAAAAGACATATCAATCAGTTGGGTGGCTTCTGGCAACCATTTCACAAGTCTTTTATAAACTGCATTGATTTGTATCTCATTTAGTTTTAAAACATGCGCGAAGCGGTCGAAATAATCTTTGCTAAAGTTCATCTTTTTTCCTCCAAGCATCAAAGCCATATCTTCTTTATCTTTTGGCAGGATTATTTTTACATTCAAAAGGTCATATGCAGGTGATAAGGTCCAGAGTTGATCCGAAAGCCACATGGAAAAGTTTTTTAGGTGCATATCGTTATTGCCGATGATATAATTAAAAACGGTTAATTCAAAAAATCGCAACTTATCCCACAAGGTATTGGCAGACAATTCACCAATGTTTTTTCCAATAGTTTCCATTGTGCCCTTGTATTTGTCTTCCAATTCAAGAATTTGAAGAAAGTCAATCATGTGATTTTTTGATCCGTCTGGGTTACGATCTATTCGTTTAGTGATAAAACACAATTCACCAGATGCCAAACGAATCATATTGACAGGCACAATGTCTATTTTAAATAATGCAGCTAACTTCATGGAAAGATGCTCGTTCTCTGGCATCTGCGGATATAGTGCATTTTGAGGTTTTAAAATATAATTACCTTCCAATGCGTCTATAATAGTTAAGCGACCTTGATGTCCATTTTCCAATTCTTTTTTAATCCACCCTAATGATAATTTGGGTTGAACTCCCGGGACTGTTATGGATAACTCTGCGGATTCTTTTGCCAATTTTTCCATTTCAGATAATTGATATGGTAAAATCGGAGCATGTTCAGTTCCATAAAATGCTTTAATACATTTCGGATGATAATCCCCTTCATAGATTTTATCCAACGCCTTATAACAATACAAACATTTACGCATTTGACGGATTATTAATAGGATGAATACTTACTGCTCCAATAGTATTTTGACAACATGCGAGCAAAAGCCCCATGCGATCGTTTTTATTTATTTTCCAACTTTCTGCTGCAATATTTAACAGCCAACCCTCAGGAATAAGGCCGTCAAAGAACGGGAATAATCTTTTACTTCTGTAGGGTTGTAAAGAGACTGGCATTTGAAAGGTAATGAATTGATATGGGTATTTTTGAAGATATTTTTCATCATATACAAATAGATATTCTCCATTGTCTTCCTCGGTTAAAACACCGGCTATTTCATTGTTATATTTAACTAAACCTTGTCGCATCTTTCTCGTTTGTTGGTACTAATACATGGCCAAATAGGCTCAAAACCTGATTTACTTTTGATAAGCTAAGATTTTCTTTGCCTTGTTCAATTTTCCTGATTACCGTGAGAGCAACTCCAGCTTTCTCAGCAAACTCTTCTTGAGTTAAGCCCAATAGTTTGCGTTTGTTTTTTACAAATTCGGATAATGGGTTCATTTTATATGTATTTGCATACAAAAGTAGTAAATAATATCGAATTATATGCATTTGCGTATAAAATTATAAAAAAAGCCAGTTTTATATGCTTTTAAATATAATTAAGTGCAATTGTTTTGAATTTTCCTTCTGCCTTAAAGCTATCTATCAATGCTGTTTTCAAATCTGCTAAATCAACTTCTATTGAAAGCAAATTGTCGTAAAATCAATTCCATAAAAAAAACCTTCACTATTGTGAAGGCTTTGATACGTGTGAAAGACACCGACATTATTTCGAACTCATTTTTGAAAGATTTGGAGGTGTTGTGTGCCTTAAAAGACGATATAAATTGATGAATAACAGGTTTAATGATTTAAGTAGTTAACAACTTAGAAAAAGCTTGTTATTCTATAACATGAAGCATCCTTGCTAATACTGAATTTTTTCGTATAAGTTGTCATCGTATTACCTTGAGCAGTTTATATTTTATTTTTAAACGGCAATAGTAAAATCGGGCAAAGTCCTTAGTTGAACATTAAATAAAATTCTTTTAAGGAGATTATTTTTGTTTTCTTTATTTTTTTTAAAACTAACAAATCAGCGTCACCACTAATTAAATAATTGGCTTTACCGTCAACTGCCAAAGAAAGTAAAAAATTATCTTTATAGTCTCTACAAATTTCTATTTTTGACTTAACTTCAATTAATTCTCCGTAATTTTCAATTAGTTCTAAAATGACTTCTAAATCTTTTTGTTTAAAATATTTTTTTAACTTTGGTCTATTAATTACCTCAAAAAATTCATTTAATAACTCTTCGCTAAAAAGAATAGTTATTTGTTGATTAATCAATAATTCATCTAATAATGAATGGTTTTTAGTTATCAAGTAACTTATCCAAATATTGGTATCTAAAATAATTCTATGATTTTTTAAAACCATATCTTTTTTCTCTTACATAATCAACTTCTTTAGATATATCTTCTAGAGAGATTGTAGGCTTAGAACGCAATTTATTTAAAAACTGTTTCAAGGATTTATCTGGATACTTTTCAATTGAAATAAGTCTTAAGTCTTCTAAATTTTTTAATAATTTAGAAGCTTTTGGGTTTAATAAATTTATTTTCAACGATTCCATATTACAAATGTATGTTCTTTTTTTAAGAATATATTCAGATTTAGTTATAATTATTTTTTTTAACACCATCCTTTTATGTCATAATGTTACCATTAGGGTCGTAACTAAAATGCTCTTCATAATCACTTACAGCAGGTGCTGTAGTACTCCATATATTACTACCTAAATTAACTTGATTATAAGTATAGGCATCTTTTATTCGGTTCAGTTGGTCGTAGTTATATAAAAATAGCAATAATGCTGACCAAATAAAAAAAGCCTCCACAATTGTGAAGGCTTTTGATACTTGTGATCCCGAAGGGATTATTTTATGATCCGCAGAAGGTGGTTCTGCACAAGTATCAAAGCCCTGTTTCACAGGCCCTTTTTTTATGCCTTTTTAAAATCCCCTCAAGGTCTTCGACGCTTGGTCAATTTTTTAGGCATAAAAAAAGCCTCCACGATTGTGAAGGCTTTGATACGGGTGATCCCGAAGGGATTATTTTATGATCCGCAGAAGGTGGTTCTGCACAAGTATCAAAGCCCTGTTTCACAGGCCCTTTTTTTATGCCTCTTTAAAATCCCCCCAAGGTCTTTGACGCTTGGAGGATTTTTTAGGCATAAAAAAAGCCTCCACAATTGTGAAGGCTTTTGATACTTGTGAAAGACACCGACATTATTTCGAACTCATTTTTGAAAGATTTAGAGATGTTGTGCGCCTTAAAAGACGATATAAATTGATGAATAACAGGTATAATGTTTTAAGTAGTTATCAACTTAGAAAAAGCTTTATCTGTTTCATCATCCTGAAAGCTTTCGGAATATTTAACGTATTTATAGAATTCTTTGCTATTTACTGAGTGGCCGCTTATTTTCCTTACAATTTGCTCTGGCATACCTAATGTTAACAATGTCGTAATTGCAGTTTTACGCATGGTATGACTTGTCAATCTATCGCAATACCTATAAGACATGCCATTGTTTTTTACTTCTCTTTTTTGACCATTAAAAGCCCTTTGTTTTTCAACAGTATAAGTCCAACCAGCTTTTTCTCCCAATTGTTTTAAATAGCAATTAAAGTTCCATAAAGATATTTCAGGAAAAAGTTTCGTGTTTTTCTTTTTTTGATATTTATTAATAATTTTTTCGATATGTAGAGGTATTTTTATCCTTGTATGCGTATTGGTTTTTTTTGAAGTTGTAACTACATATAGATTATTGTTTGTAAAATGAAGATTTGATTTTTTCAATGATAATAAATCCGAGTATCTTAAACCAACAGTACAGCCTACTACAAATATATCTTTAATTGTTTTTAAATTATTTGTTAGTGAATTTTCAAATTCTGCGTTAGTAATTAAAAACCTAAGTTTATCTTGTTCTAAAACAAAAATTTGAGTTTCGAAATGAGGCGGATAAAACTTTTTATAAAAGTCAGATGCTGGAAAATATTTTTCAGATTCTAAATATTTAAAGAATGTTTTCAAGTTTTTAATATTTAAGCCAACATAATTATCCGAACAACCATTCAAATACATTTCTTTTTTAAATTGAATAAAGAAATTAGCCCAATATTTACTTTCTTTAATGATTTCTTGCCTGTTCTTTTTAAAACTAAAACTTATTGATATAGGAGATTGATACTTTTGATTTATCTTAACAATGTATTTGAGGGTGTTTTTATAACTCGTAATTGAAGATTCTGATAACCTTTTTCCATTTTTTTGGATTCTTTTTCCATTCTTGGATTCCTGTATGAATTTTTCAAACAAAGGAATCAATTCTTTTTTATTACTATTTTTATTCATATTTTTGAATAAAATAGTAAATTTTATTGTTTTTTCGCAATGCTATTTAGTGCTCTATGAAAGGCTCCAATTATATATACAACGATTTTTCACATACTACTGTCCCGATAGCTATCGGGAGTGTGTGGGACAAGGGTTATAGGTATGGGTTTAATGGTATGGAAAAGGACAATGAGATAAGCGGTAATTGCAATTCCTATACAACCGAATTTAGACAATTAGATGTTAGGTTGGGAAGATGGTTTAGTAGAGATCCAATTGAAAGAGCTTTTGAGTCAGATTATGCAGGATTTTCAAACAATCCAATAATTAAAGTTGACCCTGATGGAGACTCTGATTTTTATACTGCAAATGGTGAGTACTTAGGTAGTGACGGAACTGATGGAGCAGATATACATATTGTCACAAATCAAGATGTAATTGATAATATAAAATCACAAAGAATACAATCATCCTCTGATCCAACATATTACACATATAAAGCCACTTTAGA
>JBIPNH010000108.1:0-7871 GCA_044373665.1 Bacteroidia bacterium | reverse complement strand
ATTGTTTATTAATAGCACTTAGTAAATTAAACTCCTTGCCATGCAAACTGCCATTAACCACCATCACCCCTTCGCTACCATTACCCATTAAATCGATATTAATAAGAAACTTGATATTTGCTAAAGGGAATACTGGATTTCTAACATAATAATTAGACCCAATCAAACCTAACTCTTCGCCCGTAAAAGCGATAAACAAGAGGTTGTAATAGGGTTTGTTTTCAGAATAATGTTTAGCCAACTCCAGCATCATGGCTACACCGCTTGCATTGTCGTTTGCCCCATTAAAAGTGGCAGACTTTCCCATCATTCCTAAGTGGTCGTAATGGGCGGTAAACACGATAAAAGTATCCTTATTGGAGCTCCCTTTAATCACCCCTAACACATTGCTAGAATTGTACTTAGGTATAAACTTAGGTTTGATATTTATTTCGAAATACAAAACCGAGTCGCGTTTAAAAGCAGAATTCAGCAAGGTAATGTGGCAGCGATTGCCTTGTTTATAGCTAGCTGACCAGGTTAATTTAGACTGACTTAATTCAATAATAAGGGGTTGTTTGTAGTTTTTGAGGAATTTCCTTTTGGTAATTTCGGCGGTTTCCGAATATTTAGGGGTAAAAGTATCCAAAACAGCATACGTTTGTTTGTAACCGACAGAATCATAATAGCGTTCATTGTTTAATTGGCTGTGACTAACAAAAGTAACCAAACCCTTGTAAAAAAAAACGGGGCAATCGGGCTCAACGATATAATCGACTCCAGGTTTAAGGACAACGCCATTGCATTTAACAAGAAGTTCGTTGGGAAAAGTATTGACAGGGAAACTTAACTTTTGGTAGTAAGAAGATTTATTGGCAGGCAGTAAACCAGCTTTTTTAAACTCCGAAGCAATGTATTGAGCGGCTTTAGAATCGCCCTTTTTCACATAGCCTCTCCCGTAATAAGAGGGACCTGCTAATTGCTCAACATTTCGCTTTACATTATTTAAATCTTGAGAATAAATATTAAAAGAAAGATAAAAAAAGGTGACTAAGAGAGAGTATTTAAACATTCAACAAAAGTAATAAAATAATTTTATGGTTCATAATATAATACTAAATATTTAACAATCAATATATTACAGACAAATAATGTGATTTTCAAATCCATGAAAAAAAAATTGTGATATTATTCTAAAATTATGGTTATTTGCACCAATCAAATTTAAAAAAATCATGTCAGAAGTAGCAGAAAAAGTAAAATCAATCATCGTTGACAAATTAGGCGTAGAAGAAAGTGAAGTAACTCCAGAGGCAAGTTTCACCAATGATTTAGGTGCAGATTCACTTGACACCGTTGAATTAATCATGGAATTTGAAAAAGAGTTCAACATTGCAATCCCAGATGAGCAAGCTGAAAAAATTGGCACAGTAGGTGATGCCATTTCTTATATTGAAAACAACACTAAATAATCATTAACACCCTATAACATCATACATGCAATTAAAACGTGTAGTAGTTACAGGCTTAGGTGCACTAACACCAATAGGTAACGACGTCCAATCTTTTTGGGAATCATTATCTAATGGTGTTAGCGGCGCTGATATGATTACGCAGTTTGACACCACCAAATTCAAATCAAAATTCGCTTGTGAAGTAAAAGGATTTAATCCTGAAAATTTTATGGACCGTAAAGAGGCCCGTAAGATGGATAGATTTGCGCAATTTGCCGCAGTAACAACAGATCAAGCAATCTTAGATTCTGGTTTAAATCTAGACAAAATAGACAAGACAAGAGTGGGTGTCATTTGGGGTTCTGGCATTGGTGGCTTAACCTCTTTCTTTAATGAAAGTGCAGACTATGCAAGAGGCGACGGCACACCTCGTTTCTCTCCTTTCTTTATAACTAAAATGATTTCCGACATAGCCGGCGGTTTGGTAAGTATCAAATACGGTTTTGGAGGTCCTAATTACACTACAGTTTCTGCTTGTGCTTCAAGCAACAATGCCCTTATAGACGCCTTTTTAAACATACGTTTAGGTAAAACACCAATTATAGTAACTGGTGGTTCTGAAGCTTGTGTTAACGAACCTTCTGTTGGTGGTTTTTGTACAATGAAAGCATTAAGTGAAAGAAACGATGATCCCAAAACAGCCTCTCGTCCGTTTGATAAAGACCGCGATGGGTTTGTATTAGGAGAAGGTTCTGCCGCTCTAGTTTTAGAGGAGTACGAACACGCCGTAGCAAGAGGCGCTAAAATTTATTGCGAAATAGTAGGAACTGGCTTAAGTGCTGATGCCTACCATTTAACAGCTCCACATCCTGAAGGATTAGGCGTTATCAATGTGCTTAACTGGGCATTGGAAGAAGCAAATCTTAAACCAACAGACATTGATTACATTAATGTTCACGGCACTTCAACTCCTCTTGGAGACATTGCTGAATTAAAAGCAATTGGTGCTGTTTTTGGTGAACACGCTTACAACTTAAACATAAGTTCAACCAAATCAATGACAGGTCATTTATTAGGTGGTGCTGGTGCTGTTGAAGCTGTTGCAACTATCTTGGCTATGAATAATAGTTTAGTCCCTCCTACTATCAATCACTTCACTGATGATGAAAACATAGATTCTAAACTAAACCTTACTTTCAATAAAGCCCAATCAAAAAACATCGATTATGCGCTAAGTAACACGTTTGGTTTTGGTGGTCACAACGCTACCGTTGTTTTCAAAAAAATCTAAGATTCTTGTTATTACGCAATTTTTATCTCAGAAAGTTTTCTAAGGAAAAGGCACTTTATCAAAAAATTTATAATCTTTTGGGCTTTTATCCTCAAAAGCTAAGTTTGTATAAAATTGCATTAACGCACAATTCATACAATCACAATCAAATTCCTCATAAAAAAATAAACAATGAGAGAATGGAATTTCTTGGAGATTCTGTTTTGGGAATGGTGATTGCCGAAAAACTTTACAATAAATTTCCCTACAAAGACGAAGGTTTTTTGACCGAAACCCGTTCTAAAATTGTGGGTAGAAATAAGCTTAATCAAATTGGCAAAAAAATGGGCATATTGGGGATTCTCAATTATGACAAAAAGCTAAACAATCAAACGAGTTTGATGGAAACATTAGCCGGTAATGCTCTTGAAGCCCTTATTGGTGCCATCTATATCGACAAAGGATTTGCCTTTACCAAGCGCTTTATAATCAACCATATTATCGAAAACTACATCGATTTTGATGCTATCGTTATTGAAGAACTAAGCTACAAAGCCAAATTGATAAAATGGGCTCAAAAAGAAAAACGCAAAATTGAGTATTCTTTACTTCGAGTTGATGAAGAAAACAAACGCAAGGTTTATAATATCCAAATCATCATTGATGATGAAGTGGTTTGTGAAGGCAGAAATCATTCGAAAAAAGTAGCAGAGGAATTGGCAAGTGAAAAATATTGCACCCTCACAGCCATTTAAATCTTTTAATATCCACTTCACTGTCAATGGCAGTACCTTCTGTTATTAAGTTGGCCAATTGCAAACTAAAGTAAGGGGCTAATGCTACCCCTTTGGAACCCAAACCATTAAACACAAAACTTTTGTTGTCCTTGTCAAGCGCTCCTAATATGGGTCGTCTGTCATTGCTCGATGGGCGCACACCTGCCTCTTGTCCCACAATCGTATACTCACCCTTGTAAAAATTCAACCATTTTTTAAGCAACTGCATTTTGCCTTCTTCAGTGGTATTTTCACTCAAATCTTTCCACTCAAAGGTAGAACCAATTTTGAAATTACCTTCTCCTAAAGGCAACATAAAAACACCTTGCTGTGGGATAAAAGGTAACTCTAATTTGGGAATATTCACTCTTAAAATCTCCCCTTTTGCTGGCTTTAGCCTTATAATATCTTGGTGAATCGTTGGCGTACCTTGCGCATAAACAATCCCCTTAGCCTTAATGTCTTTGTAACTTACTCCATCTTCATCAATACACAACTCCTCCTGATTAAAAATCTCATCGAGATAAGCGAAATCTTGCCTCAATTTCTCCTTAAAGGCTTGCAATAATTCAGGAATATTAACCCAACCTGAATGAAGAATTTCAACGACTCCATGTGGCGCATCAATCGAGGGAAAATCGAACAAATCAGTCATTTTTACAAAGGGTTTATAAGCTTCAGTTTCACACAATACCGACCAAGTGTTTAATTCTTCTATTGATTCGACAATGTATTGAATGGGTTCTTGTTTTAATACAGAATGGTTGATATAAGTCTCTATTTCAGCATACACTGATTCAATGTGCGGATAAATTTCGTGGGCTAGGTAAGATAACTTTTGTCTTTTGGCCAACAAGGGATTATACAAACCTCCTGCCACCAATGAACTATTACTCAAGCTTGAATGGTTAATTACCAACACCGTACACCCTTTTTTGATTAGTTGAAAACCAATCCAAGTGCCAGCCAAACCTTGTCCAACGATGATATAATCAACTGTTTTACTCAATCTTATCTTTTTTAATACATTCTCTCACATTTTTAATTATTATTGCAAGAAATTGAGTTGCAAAACTAAGTTTTAATTTGATAATTATTTTTAAAATGAAACCAATATTCGCCCTATTTGCCCTTTTATTATTTGCTTGTCAAGAAAGCAAAACGCCACCCCAAACATTTGAACAAGAAGAACAAGCCATTTTGAGTGTCATTAACAAACAAACCGATGGATGGAACCGTGGCAGTGTGGATGAATTTATGCTTGGTTATTGGAACTCCGATTCACTTAAATTTATTACCAAAAATGGCATTAACAATGGATACAATGCCGTAAGTGATCAATACAAAAAATCGTATCCTACGGCCAAAGACATGGGTAAGCTTAATTTTGTAAACCTAAAAGTAACTCCTTTAGACCGAAACAATGAATTAGCCAATGTTACAGGCAATTGGGTGGTTAGCAAAGACTCTTCTCAAAACAGCGGTATCTTTTCTTTGGTTTTGAAAAAAATGGACAATAATTGGAAAATTATAATAGATCACACTTGGTAAACTCACCTCTGTTCAATAACCTTTACTTGGTACTAATGCTCTTTGGTGTCATTAGTATTGCTTCGCATTTTTTTATATTGAACGCACCGCCCTGTGGCGTTCACGTTTGGAGACAATGTAACACATTGGCAATGGCCAATAATTTTACTGAGGAAGGATTTAATATTCTTGAACCCAAAATTGACCGAAGAAATGAAACCAATGGCATTACGGGGTCGCATTTCCCCTTGTACGAATGGGGTTTAGCTGGAATTTACAAACTTATTGGGACTTATAATAGCATTGCCCGAATTTACAGTTTACTCCTTTTTTCCTTGGGACTAATGGCTTTTTACAATATCCTCCTTTTGCAAAAAATCAAGCCTATTACTGCCTTTATTGGCTCACTCCTCTTGTTATTCAACCCAATTTTATACTATGACAGTGCCAATGCTATGCCTGATATTATGGCATTGAGTATGGCATTATGGGCATTGTATTTTTTTATCAAACTGTCACAAAAAATACAAATTTCGACTTTGTTATTGGCGACTTTATTCGCTCTAATTGCTGGACTAATTAAGTTTCAATTTTTAATAATCCCCTTTGCTAGTATTGTCTATTTTAAATGGAATCGAATCCACGTTTTATATTTAAGTATAGCAACCATCATCACAAGTTCTGTTGTTTTTTATTGGTATCAATACGCCTTAAAACTGACAGAAAAAAACAATTTACGTGAATACGGTCTCTGGATAAAACCCATTACACTCCAAGAAAAGTTTAATACTTTTTTCACTAATTTAACCATCGACACGCCTGAGTTAATGGTAGGTTGGCCACTTTTAATTGCCCTCATTTACCTAATAATCAAATCATGGCGTACCTTTAAATTCACCTCAAACGTTGCTTTTGTTGTGGTAGGAATATTGTCATTTTGTCTTTTTTATTTGGTGGCCATTGAGCGATTCAAACACCACAGCTATTATTTCATCTCACTTATCCCCTTTTTGGTTTTTGCAGCCGTTATGTTATTTAAAAACCACAAACAATCACTCCAATTGGCTAGCATCATACTCCTTTTACAAATGGTTTGGTCAATGGCACGAATTATACCGTCCAGATGGACCGAAAACAAATGGCAATTACCCGTAGAATTTGTAAACGCCAAAGCCTTAGAACAATTAAAAACAAGTATTCCCGAAAACAGCAAAGTAGTAATAGGTTCCGACCTGTCGGGTTGTGTTTATTTTTACTTTACCCAAACCAAAGGATATTCCTTTGAACACATCGAAGAACTGTTTGCCTTAAAAAATGGATTGCCCTATTTTGAAATAATGAGAAAAGACAATGTCAAATATTTAATTTTAAATGAAGAGAATACTGACCTAAATAAAGTTAAAACAATACAGGGAATAAAACTGTACAATAAAATTGGCAATTTCTCTGTTTGGGAATTAGAATCGGTACAATAAAGATATCGATAAATTTAAAAAACGCATTAAATTCGCAACAATAAATAAAAGAGTCTAGCAATCGTGTCAATACGTGTAGAAAATTTAACAAAAATATATGGCTCTCAAAAAGCTGTCAATGATATTTCTTTCGAGGTAAACAGTGGAGAAATCATTGGTTTTTTAGGTCCAAATGGGGCTGGCAAAACCACGACTATGAAAATTTTGACCTGTTATATTCCGCCAAGTTCAGGCAAGGCGAGTATTAATGGAATGAATGTGGAAGAAAAAAGTCTAGAAGTAAGAAGACAGATTGGTTACCTCCCCGAGCACAACCCTTTGTATATGGACATGTACGTAAAGGAGTTTTTACAATTTGTAGCTTCCACGTATCAATTGTCAAACATTACTCAAAAGGTGAAAGAGATGATAGACATTACTGGATTGGGAATTGAACAAAACAAAAAGATTAGTCAACTTTCCAAAGGATATAGACAAAGAGTGGGCTTGGCGCAAGCAATGATACACAACCCTTCTGTTCTTATTTTGGACGAACCAACGAGTGGACTCGACCCGAATCAAATTGTTGAGATAAGAAACTTGATTAAAACCATAGGCAAAGACAAAACGGTTATGCTATCGACCCACATTATGCAAGAAGTGGAAGCCATGTGCAACCGAGTTATAATTATAAACAAAGGAATTATTGTCGCCAACGGAAATCCAAGCGAACTTAAAAGTCATTTGAATAATCGCATTCAGATTTCAGTAACTTTCAGCAAATCCATTTCAGGTGGCCTTGTCACTGAACTCCAAAAATTAGGTGACATTATGAGTGAAAATGGCGATACATTCGTTATTGAATCTGCGATTGAAGAAAACACACTCAAAGAACAATTATTCCAATTTGCAGTTCAAAACCAATTGTTTATTCACGAATTGAAATTAATGGAAAACACATTAGAAGATTTATTTAAAAACGTTACGAACCCATAAACCATGTATAGTATTTTTTTAAAAGAGGTAAGAAGTTTCTTAAGTTCTCTTATTGCAATAATAGTCATTGTGGTATTTCTTATCGCAAACGGCTTGTTTTTATGGGTTTTCAAAGAAACCAATATTTTAGACAACGGTTATGCCAATATCGATCCTTTGTTTGAACTCGCTCCTATTATTTTTATCTTTTTGATTTCTGCCATCACGATGCGTTCCTTTAGCGAAGAGAAAAAAACAGGCACGTTCGAAACTTTAACAACCAAAGCGATTAGTGACATGGGCATTATTATGGGTAAATTTTTGGCTGCCTTAACCATTGTTGTTTTGGCAATTTTACCGACCTTGCTTTATTATTATACCGTTCACAAATTATCTGTACCTGTTGGTAATATTGACACAGGCGCACTTATTG
>JBIPNH010000018.1:0-28246 GCA_044373665.1 Bacteroidia bacterium | reverse complement strand
CAAAGTCTGTTTTAATTTTGGCCCATTCCTCATCTTTTTGGATAATAGAATAGGATTCCCCAAAAACAAGAGAAGAAATCATTTCTGCACTCGAAGCCGGTTCTTGCCTAATTGGCACATAGGATTGTAGACAAGTACCCTTAATATCCATTTATTTAAAGGTGTAATCGAGACTTTCTTTCCAAAAGAATTTCTTCATTTTCAACTTTTTCAGGATCAGGCACACAACAGTCAACCGGACATACTGCAGCGCATTGTGGTTCTTCATGGAAACCCATGCACTCTGTACATTTATCAGATACTATATAATAAACCTCTTGACTTATTGGTGCAAATTTTTCTTCAGCATCCACAACAGTACCATCTGTTAGCACATATGTTCCACTCACATTTGTTCCGTCTTTTATTCTCCATTCAACACCACTTTCATAGATTGCATTATTGGGACACTCAGGTTCACAGGCGCCACAATTGATACATTCATCTGTTATTTTAATTGCCATAATTAACTGCGAAATTCGCTATAATTTTTTGCTTTGTCAAATAAAGCGTGTTAAAAATTTATAACATTCTAAAATGATTAACCCAGACCAAGTCAGTCTGTTTGAAAATCTGCTTCAAAAATGAAACGGAATTAATTTTCACTGATTTAATTATATAAATAAAAAAAAGAATTTTATAAGTTTTCAAATGCCAAAATAAATGACTTTTGACACCCTATAAACATCAATAAATATGAAAAACAAAACCGTCATTATCACAGGTTCCGCATCAGGAATTGGTAAAGCAAGCGCTGAATTGTACGCTCAGTTGGGTGCCAATATTATTATATCAGACATTCAAGAAGTGGAGGGCAAAGCCATTGCTGCGGCTATCACTTCAAAGGGAGGTAAAGCATCATTTTTCAGGACCGATGTTTCCAAGCCAGAGGACATGCAAGCTTTGGTTGCTTTTGCTGTAAAAACCTATGGCAAATTGGATATAGCGGTTAATAATGCGGGTATAGGTGGTGAACTAAATCCTATTGTTGACATGAGTATTGAAGGTTGGCAAAAAGTAATTTCCATTAATTTGAGTAGTCTCTTTTACGGTATGAAATACCAGATAGAAGCGATGTTAAAAAATGGCGGTGGTAGTATTGTTAACATTTCTTCGATTTTAGGGGCTGTTGGTTTTGCAGGTTCATCAGGATACAGCGCTGCCAAACAAGGCGTAATTGGTCTAACACAAACAGCAGCTTTAGAATACGCCGCACAAAACATCCGTATCAATGCAGTGGGACCGGGATTTATAGACACCCCATTACTTAAAGCTTTAGACGATGAAATGAAGCAACAAATTGTTTCGCTGCATCCCATTGGACGATTAGGTAAAAGTGAGGAAATTGCAGAAATGATACTTTGGTTGAGTAGCGACAAAGCATCATTTGTAAATGGCAGTTACCATCCCATAGATGGTGGTTACTTAGCAAAGTGAAAAAACATTTTGTAGTCGCAAAACTTAGTTTTTAATTTGCAATACTAATTTCAAAACTAAACGAAAGCGACTAAACAATGAGACCCAAGAAGAGTTTTGATATAGACATCATCTTTACCCCTTTGGTTTTAATCTCATTTATTATTTTTGCATTTGGCTTTTCAAATATTGAAAACTACACCTATTGGTTAAAAACATTAATCATCCTTGTCGTTTCAGGAATAGTTATTGGCAATATTATTTATGTGATATTAAGCTTGTACATTAAGAACTTAAATACCTACAAAAACATAAATAACATAGGCATTAGGTCATTATTAATTGCTTCTTTTGTATTCATTTCAATTGGGGGTGGCATTAAAATCAATGAATCATGGGATAGAAACATAGATTGCAGAAATTTTATGATTTACGACAAAGCGGCGAGCAGATATAGAGGTAATAATTACTATTTTTTCATAAAAAACAATGGCAATAAAGAGCGGCTCAATGTTAAGTACTCCATATACGAGTCGCACCAAATTGGTCAAAAAGTAAATTTATGTGTTACAACCGGATGTTTGGGGTTTGTTTATATAAAACCCAAAGATTGATGAGGCCTATTTTTCAAAATATGTTGTTTAAAATACAATAATCATGTAATAATATTACATTTAAAAAAAATAAATTAGATTTGAATGCTGTGAAAAAGACCATTCTAACTTTTTTGTTTTTGTTTTCCTTGGGTTTGTTTCTCTCTTTAAACATTAACTCTAAATACAAAGTACACACCTACAAAAGCACAATGTGGGCCGATGCCTCGGGGTATTATATGTATTTGCCCTCTACTTTTATTTACCAATGGGATTACGAACAAATTCCTGAAAAAATGGACTCATTAACTGGGCATGGTTTTTATTTACTCGATTCACAAAAAGTGGTTTTTACCAAATACACTTCTGGAATCGCTTATCTTCAATTCCCCTTTTTTATAAGCACTCATGCTTTTTGTAAACTTTTTCAACTTGATGCGTCCGGATTTTCTCAACCCTATGTCAATAGCATGTTGTATTCAGGCGTTTTTTATCTTATTTTAGGCTTATTCTTTCTGTATTATTTTTTATTAACTCATTTTGACAAAAGGAGTAGTTTATTTACCTGTATCGCATTGCTTGCTTGTACTAATTTATATTATTATGGGCTTGAACACCCCGGCCTGTCGCATATTTATTCCTTTTTTATTGCCTGTTTAAGTTTGTTTTTAATTTCAAAAAAGAAGCTTAAATCCATTTTATACCTTGTCCCTCTTTTTGCGCTTTTAATGCTAATTAGACCAACCAATATATTGTTGGTTTTCTTTATTTTATCTTATTTCTTTTACCTCTATTCCTTTAGCGACCTTAAAACCATCAAATGGCATCAATGGATTTTACCATTTCTTATTGGATTCGCCATAGTCACTCCTCAAATGTTTTATTGGCATTACGTAAGTGGTAGTTGGATTTCATACTCTTACAAGGGTGAAGGTTTTACCAATTGGAATTCACCCAAAATCCTTGAGGTATTATTTGCAGCATGTAATGGCTTTTTGACCTATGCACCCATTTTCTTATTGGCTTTTTGGGGCTATTTTTACAAACCGCTAAATGCCTCTTTTTCTATTAGATTTTTGATTCTTTTCTCCATTTTAGTATACATCAATGCCTCATGGTGGTCGTGGCAGTTTGGTTGTGCTTATGGTGGCAGAGCCTTTGTGGATTATTATCCTTTTTTGGCCATCGGATTAGCAAGTTTTATTAGCAAAAAAGTATTTACTTCATTAACAACACAAATCATTGGAGGAGCTTTACTACTTGTATTTGCTGCATACAACCTCCTATTTATTTATGGTTACGATGATTGTTGGTACAGTACCAATTGGGATTATGCCGAAATACTAAAAATTTTAAAAGGCTAATTATTACTTCAATAGTGTAATAGTCCCTTTGGTAGAATATAATTTACCTCTAAAATCGGTGTAAGTACATGAGTACATGTATACGCCTTGTGGTTGTAATTTGTCTTTGTACTTCCCATTCCAAAAGGTTTTTAAGTTGTCAGATTGGAACAACAATTCCCCCCAACGGTTAAATATTTTGAAATCTATTGTCTTTAACGCACCTCCTGACAATATAAATTGATCATTTAAATCATCGTCGTTTGGCGTAAATGCATTAGGAATATAAAGAATTGGTTCAAAATTAAAGCAAATATCATTACTCCAAGAAACAGTATCGGTACCCACTTTTGTGGCTTTTACCCTGTAACATTGTGTATAATATTCCTGACCATTGTTGTAATAGGCTGAAAATGAATTTACATTTGGTTCATAAAGCACATAAGCGGTACTTTCTGGCAAATAGCGGTAGATGTCATACGTTATAGCGGCATTTCCCCAACCTAGATAAGGCATAAAATTCATAGACACTTCATAAGCACCTACCTTTGAACCTGTTAGCAATACATTGGTGTGAATTCTAGAGTAAAAAGGTTCACCACACAAATCCGTTCCTCTAATTCTGTAATCGTAAGCAAAACTGTCTGTGTTTATAGGGGTCTGTAAATAATTCACTTCTGTTTTAATCACAGATGCAACACTTGCAAAGGCTTCTGTAGTTCCTGTTTTTCTTCTTTCAATAATAATGGGAGTTGCATGGCGTTCTGCATTAAATATCTGCCAAAACAATTCAATTCCATTGTCATTATTGGGTGGAGGATTTACGGTAAGATAATTTAAATACAAACTAGGATTGTCGTAATAAACCGACATTTCCAAGGTATCACCAACACATCCATCTTCAGAAACCTCAAAAACCGTTACTGTATTATTTTTTTGACCACTCCAATTAACCGTAATCTGACTGTTTGTATTGTTTATAATTTGACCGCCATTAACAACCCAATTAAACACCGAATTTGCAAACCCAGAAACACTGTAAGTTTTATTGGCAACATTTGGTAAGCATATAACTGTATCACCTAAAATAGCATTTGAGGTTGGTTTGGGATAAACCTCAACGTCAATGTTTACTTGAGCCCCTTCACAACCAAATTCTGTGGTTTCAATTGCACTTAATCGGTAAGTTCCAAAAGCAGCAGAGTTAATATACACACTGTCATTCCCTTGACCTCTTATCGTCCAATTATTGGGATTAATAGTCCACAAATAGCTTGAATTAGCAAAGCCATTTAACACAAACAAATAATCTCCTGACGATTGGCAATAAGAATTGGGACCTACAATTTGATTCGCAATAGGGAAAGGTCGAACATTAACGATGTAATTAAACACACCACTTACACATTGTTTGTTATTAACAGTATCAATACTTGTTTCAAACATTGAGACAGAACCAGTTGTTTGACCACCCCAATCAACTGTTATTTTGTTAGACCCTTGTCCATTGGTTATTGTTCCACCACTTACAGTCCAGGTATAAACAGATCTATTGGTAAATATAACTTCATACTCAACTCCAGTGGTAAACTCACATACGTTGCTTAATCCACGAATAGAATCGGCCACTAAGTCATAAGTTTTGGAAACAAATCGAGTGATAGTGTCTCCTGCACATCCAAAGCGGTTAGTTTCCAACACCTTAATTACACCTAAACCTTCGGCACCCCAATTGACCTGAATAGCATTGGGAGTAGGATTACTTACAATATCACCACCCGTTACAATCCATAAAAAAGAACTTCCATAATTAGGTGCAGTAACGCTATAATCCACTAGAGTAGTATATGGACAAACCGATTGTCTTCCTCTGATAGGACTTGTATTGGGCTTGGGAATCCAGATGTTTAAAAAGGCAGTATCACTAGGACAATTGAATTCATTTCGTTGAATTACTTTCAATTGCGCTTTTCCTGCTGTACCCCATCTCACATTCACCGCATTGGAGTTTGCTGCATTTAGGAATACGCCATTTTGAATCCACCATTGATAAGTGTAGCCATTAACAGAAGGAATAGAGTATGATTTTAACGTATTTTCACAAAGTGTATCTATAGTTGGAATAATTGGAGTAGATGCAGCAGGTCTTAACACTATGGTTCTTTGTATTCGTCTTCCCGGACATCCAAAAATAGATTTAGGCGTAATTTCAATAATTCCTTGAGTTGGACCAAAATTCCAATTAACTACAAATTGATTTCCATTTTGGGACATCAATTGCCCCCCTGTAATAGTTATATCATAAGTAATTCCAATAATATCATCAGGGAAAGCCGCATTTGCAACTATGGTATATTGGACATTTTTTTCTCCTTGACAAAGACTTGTAGGTCCGTTTAAATTTAAAGTTGGGTTAAAAGGTCGAACCCTAATTTCATAATTCTTTATTTTGTATTTAGAGGGGCATCCATTATCTACTGCGAAAGCTGTAAACAAATAAGGGTCATCCCTTACCTGATCACAACTTGTTTGCCAACAAAATTCCGAAGTCACAGAACCTCTTGCAGAAGCTGTTGGAAATGTTGCTCTGTTTCCTACAAAACCATTGGCTCCCGTAAGAATATCACCAATCCCCGATAATGTAACAGTATGATTGTCAATGTCATTTGAAACGACATTAAAACACAACCTCCCTCCTGCTACCACACTTAAATTGGAAGTTGAAGTTGACAGAGTTGGTTGATTATTTAAAGCACAATTAATGACTAAGATTTGTAAATCTAATCTTGTTGAACTCAGCAATACCCCATTCCGATACTCATCCAAATCTATAGCTAGGGCATAATTACCTGTTTGTCTGGCAAAATAACGCGTTATTCCATTTCGGGGATTTATATCAACGTAACCTGTCGCTCCAAACGGTATTTGACCGTTAAATCCTGGTCGGTAATCCGAGTTACTTATGGGCACAGGGGCAAAATAATTTTGTGTACACCCTGGATAATTAATACTCAAACTTGCGCCGTACCAAGGAGTTGCCAATCTATAAACCAATGAATCACCGTCAGGATCTATGGCATAATTGATGGCGTCTGTGGTATCGTTAATACAAATAAAAGGAACTGGAACTTCAGAAAAATAAGGAGAACTGTTTCTGACGTTGGTTGACGGAATAATTGTTTGGTAGGTTTGACCGATAAAAGGCTGTCCTTCTGTAGGATCATCTCTTAAGTTTACTTGAGTATTACGGCAACACACCTCCCATTTCAAAATATAGCCAAAAGTACTTGTAGGCAAATCCACTATTTTTTGATAAATGGCTTCCTCCAAACAGGTATTGAGCGCTTCGGGGCAATCAGTTCTTCCAATTGGTTTAACTGGTTTTCTGGAAATCAAACGAAAGGTTTCAGTTCTGTGTAATTGCGAATTATCTCTTCGATAGACACATACATCAATATTAGAAGCAAAGTCGACAGAAGGATTAGGTCTACAATCCCTGTATGCTTTAATCGTCACTAAATAACGAGCTCCAGAGGCTGTTAAACTTTGGTATTGATAGCTAATAAATCCACCAACAAGATGGGTTGCTGATATCTCTTTTGCAAAAAAAACAGCAATTAAAAGGAGATTTATATAGATTAACTTGCGATTTAACATCAGTAACACAAATATAGTAACAATTCTCTATACTACAAAGTTTGTACCATATTAGACGACGATTTCAACAAAAAGTTGGACGAATTATACAAAAACTTTATTTAAATTTTTAAATCCCCTACAAAAATCATTATTTTGCAAACATTGTTTATGCAAAAATTTAATGCCGACTGCTTACATTTTAAAGGGGATGTCCCTTGCCTTCCTCACAAGGAAAATGGCTATCATTGCGACAATTGCCCAAAATACACTCCTATTTCCAAACGCATCTTAATAATCAAACTTGGTGCTATAGGGGATGTTATAAGAACGACGCCATTGGTAAACACTTACAAAAAAATGTATCCTGACTGTAAAATTACATGGCTTACACAAACACCTGCAATTTTACCCAAAGGCCAAATTGATGAAATATTAAAGTTTGATTTTGCCTCTTCTCTTTACTTACAAGAGGCTCAATTTGACATTGCCATTAATTTAGACAAAGAAAAAGAAGCTTCTGCTTTGCTTTTAAAAGTTAAAGCTAATGAAAAATACGGTTACATCCTTAAAGACAATGTTTCTCAACCAGTAAATGATTTAGCGTTTCACAAATACCACACTGGCTTATTTGACGATGTTAGTCAGGCAAATACGCTTAATTACTGTCAAGAAATATACGCTTTGTGCGGTTTGGAATACCAAGGGGAACCCTATTTATTAGACAACCATGCAAACGCAGGTTATGTATGGCCACAAATTGATAAAACAAAAAAAGTAATTGGATTAAATACTGGCTGTGGCGACCGTTGGACCACCCGATTGTGGCCTATTGACTATTTTATTGAACTTGCCAAAAAGCTAATCAATGATGGATTTGAGGTTATTTTATTAGGAGGCGAACAAGAAGACAAACGCAACCTTGAAATTAAAGAAAAAAGTGGTGCAAAATATTTAGGATACTTTAGTTTACCTCAATTTATTAATTTGATTGACCAGTGCGACTTGGTGGTAACCCAAGTTACAATGGGTATGCACTTAACGCTTGGCTTACAGAAAAAAATCGTATTAATGAATAATATTTTCAATCCACATGAGTTTGACTTGTTTGGGAATGGCGAAATTGTAATGCCCGAAAAGAAATGCGAATGTTTTTATCGTGGTCAATGTAAGTTTGGACAAAGCTGCATGAGTAATCTTCCTCCACAAATGGTTTACGACGCCGTAAACAGATTGATAACAAAATAATCGATTGAAATTAATATGAATTGGTAGTTTTTTATTAACTTTGTCCTTCCATATTACAAAAGAATGACAAACCACTCGGCTATGATACCACTTCAAATAGCTGCTATTAAATCTAATTTACCAGCCTATACTTTGGCATGGCAAATTAACCATGTTTTTCAAATGGATTTAGCTTTGTCTATAGATTGGCAAAAAATTACACCAAACAACGAAATCAGTTATCACCTCCATTACTTTTGTAATTTCGAAGATGTGGAACTCAACTGGCATTTGATTGCAAACAAAGGAAGCTATAGTTATTTCTTAAAAACCAAACCCAATTTTGATTATTTCTTTATCTGTTGCGGTGAAGATTTATTCTCCTACTTTAATCGGGCATTAGAAGATCTAAAAAAAGCCCCTAAAGTTGAACATATTTTTGATTTTGACTTATCCATTATCAAAAACCCTGACTTCATTTATCAAAACATTAAAAAAAACAAAGAATTTATAAACGACCTTCATGTATAAATATAATTTTAACAAAACAAAAATTGTAGCCACTATTGGACCTGCTACCGAATCAAAGGAAATGCTTAAAAAACTAATCCTTGCAGGCGTTGATGTTTGCCGAATTAACTCTTCACACGGCACTCAAGAAGACCACAAAAAAGTGATTACCGCCATTCGCGATATAAACAAAGAACTAAATTCAGACATTTGTATTCTTCAGGATTTACAAGGACCTAAACTAAGAATAGGTATTGTAGAAAACGACGAAATAACCATTGAAAAAGGGCATAAAATCATTTTAACTTGTAACGAATTAATTGGTAATAAAGACAAAATAACCATTCGTTATATCGATTTAGCCAAAGACGTTAAACCGGGTGAACACATTTTGTTAGATGATGGAAAATTGGAATTAAAAATCGTTAAAGTACTTAGTCAAACCGATGTTGAAGCTGAAGTTATTGAAGGTGGATTACTTAAATCAAAAAAAGGCTTTAACTTACCTCATACCGATGTTTCTTTTCCTAGCTTAACCGAAAAAGATTTGCTCGACCTTGATTTTGCGCTAGAAAATGATATTGAGTGGATTGGTTTGTCTTTTGTTAGAAAAGCTGAAGACATTATCGATTTAAAAAAACGCATAGCAGCAAGTGGAAAAGACTGTAGAGTTATCGCCAAAATAGAAAAACCTGAAGCAGTAAAAAACATTGATTCAATTATTGCCGTAACAGATGCTGTAATGGTTGCTAGAGGCGACTTAGGTGTTGAAATGCCTTTACAAGATTTACCTATTATTCAAAAAAACATCATTGACAAATGTATAAAAGCAGCCAAGCCTGTTATCGTTGCTACACAAATGATGGAAAGCATGATATACAATTCTACTCCAACTAGAGCCGAAGTGAGTGATGTTGCCAATGCAGTAATAGATGGTGCAGATGCCGTAATGCTAAGTGCAGAAACAAGTATTGGTAAATTCCCAATTAAAGTGGTAGAAACCATGGAGAAAATTGTTCGTGACGTTGAAAAAGACAAACGTGTTTACTACAAAGGCAGCAAACCAACACCAGACAGTGATACTTTCCTTTCAGATGAAATTTGCTTTACCGCTGTTAGAATGAGTGACCACTTGAAAGCTAAATCTATAGTCGGGATGACCCGTTCAGGATATTCTGCTTTAGAATTATCTTCATACAGACCTAAAGCTGATATTTTCATTTTTACCAATAACGAAGTTTTGCTAAAAGCCATGAGTTTGGTTTGGGGTGTTAGAGGCTTTTATTACGACGATTATATCAGCACTGACCAAACCTTTACAGATGTCATTGAGGTTTTAAAAAGCAACAAATTGGTAGAAGATGGTGATATTGTTGTACACACTGCAAGTATGCCTATCCATAAAAAATCAATGGCTAATAGCATAAAAGTCAGTATTGTAGATTAGTATAAAATGACTTTTAGAAAAGGACTTTTGTTTTTTTTGTTGTTTTATTCCCTCCAATCAATAGGGCAACCTCAGGTATTTTCGGAAAAACAACTTGGCAATCAAAGGGTATGGAACGCCCGACTTAGTTGCGACGAAACTTTAAAGAATTTATTTGAGTCAAACTACCTTTCCTACCCTCCTAAATATGTTTATTGGAGAGCTTTTAAAAAGGAAAAACAATTGGAGTTATGGGCGGCAGACAGTTCACACCACCGATACAAACTTATTAAAACATACGCTATAGTCAATACTTCGGGAACACTTGGCCCCAAAAGATCTGAAGGTGATTTTCAAATACCCGAAGGTTATTACAATATCAACCAATACAATCCTTACAGCAATTTTTACTTGTCTTTCAAAGTGTCTTACCCCAACAAAAGCGATAGTATTCTTGGAAAAAAGGGTCAATATGGCGGACAGATTTTTGTACATGGTGACAGCTTAACCATTGGTTGTTTACCTATGAGTAATGAAGTTATAAAAGAGCTTTATTGGTGTAACATTCAAGCTAATTCAAACAAAAACAACAATTACTTTATCCCTATCCACATTTACCCTTGCAGAATGAATGGCGTTAATTGGAATTTCCTTAAAAAAACCTATTTATTCGACCCAGTTAAACTTGAGTTTTGGAAGAACTTACAGAGTGGATATAACTTTTTTGAGCTAATGAAAACGCCTCCTAAGCCCTTGGTGGACTCCAAAGGGAAATATTGGATTAACTATTGATTGGTCCAATTCGCTCTGTCAGAAGGCGAAAATTGCCAAGGCGCATTGTTGTTTTCCAAATTGGTTAACATTCCATTTAATTCAGAAGGGGCTGCACTTTGTTCCATTACCAAATATTGACGCATTTGCATGATAATATCTACGGGACGTATATTTATAGGACAGGCATCCACACAGGCATTACAAGTAGTACAAGCCCAAAGCTCTTCGCTTGATATTTTATCGTGCAAACTTTTTCCATCGTGAAAATCGGGACCATTTTTATCTTTTTCATTTCCTAACTCAACCAAACGGTCGCGAGTATCCATCATTACTTTACGAGGAGAAAGCAACTTTCCGGTGATATTAGCCGGACAAACGCTTGTACAACGACCACATTCAGTGCAAGAATAGGATTCCATTAAATTTTTCCAAGACAAGTCTGCCACATCTTTAGCACCAAATCCTTCAGGTGATTGATAATTTTCGGGAGGTGTAAAAGAAGGGTCGAGCATTAATTTAACCTCAGTGGTTACGCTAGCCATATTAGGAATTTCTCCTACAGGTTCTAATTTACTGTAATAGGTATTAGGAAAAGCCAAGAAAATGTGCAAGTGTTTGCTGAATGGAATGTAATTAACAAACAACAAAATCCCAATCCAATGAATCCACCAAAACAACTTCACAGTTAAGTGGAGTGTACCATCGCTCATTGAACTAAAAACAGGCGACAAGAACTGACTAACGGGCAATTGATAGGCATTTTGCAAAGGGGCATCTGCGGCGTTCATTAATAACAAAGCAGACATAAGCACTATTTCAATCAATAAAATATAGTTGGCATCTTTGATTGGCCATCCGTTCATTTCAACACCCGTGAATCTTTTCACTTTAGAAACATGTCTTCTGTATAGGAATGCAACGCAAGCTAAAATGACTAAAACGCCTAAAATTTCAAAAAAACCAATCAAAAAACCATAAAATCCGCCGAGTAACGGTTGAAAAATGCGGTGATTTCCGGTAATTCCGTCAATAATTATCTCCAAGACCTCAATATTGATGAGGATAAAACCCACATAAATGATTAAATGCAAAAAGGCGGGAATGGGTTTTTTGGTCATTTTAGACTGCCCAAAAGCGACTCTAAGCATGGTTTGTAAACGCAGTTTTTTATTGTCGTTAAGGCTCTCTGGGCGCCCCATGTGTATGTTTCTTGCAATTTTCTTTACGCTTTTTGAAACGAACCAAACAGCGATAGCAGTAACGATAATAAATAATATAGATGACAACATATTTGAATTGAGGTTCAATATTAAACAAAAAAATAAAAAATAGTTTGTATTAGATAAAAAAAAATATATTTTTGCACTCCCAATTAGGAAGGTATCTTAGCTCAGTTGGTAGAGCAAAGGACTGAAAATCCTTGTGTCCCTGGTTCGATTCCTGGAGATACCACAAAAAAACCCTTGAGAAATCAAGGGTTTTTTGTTTAAAAGGAGTTAGGTTTTTATATATCTCATTTAAATTTATTATGTTTGGAATCTTAATTAAATCTTCAAATCAATTACAAACTTTAGTATCAAACAATATGGAAAATCAATCAGAAATCATTGACCAAGGCATCGTTCAAAACGAAAGTCCTGTTGAAGAGCAAACGATTATTAGCTTAAATAAATTCGTATTTCTAAGCATTATCACTTTTGGGTTGTACGATTTATGGTGGACTTACAAAGCTTGGCGTTTTTTTAAACAAAAAGACAATTTAGACATTATGCCTGCTATCCGAACATTATTAGCACTCTTCTTTTTGCATTCTTTGTTTAGTGATATTTTAAATTATGCCAAAGAAAAAGGCTATGAACAAAGCTATTCTCCAACTTTTGCTTTCGTGGGAGTTCTATTGTTTAATGTAATGGGGCGTCTACCTGACCCCTATTGGATGATTACTGTTTTTACATTCCTGTTTATGTTAGCCCCTTTTAATGCCTTAAACTATGCCAAACAAAATTCTGACGACATTAATTTTAAAATACAAAATGGTTTTAATGCAAGGCAAATTGTCCTTATTGTATTAGGGGGATTGTTGTGGAGTTTAGTCATTATAGGGCTTATGATGCCTGATGATTACAGCGCTACCAACTAAGCAATTTGTCATTTTTTTGTCATAATAACAAAACTCCGCAACTATTTTTTTCTCCTAAACGTCTATACTATGCAATGCGATAATAGTTGTAGTAATACTGATATCCATTTCATACGCTGATGCAAGAAGGCCATTGTTTTTTTTAAAGACAATGGCTTTTTTGTTTTATGACAAATTCCCCACACAAAGCCGACGAATTACTACAATTTATTCAATAAAAAATGAATAATTTGATTATTTTTGTCTTTTAACAAATTTTGCAAGATTTTTGCAATCTTCATTAAAAATTATTTATAAAATGAAACCTAGTTTAACTCTTTTAATTATTTTTTCTATTATTTCAAACACGTCTTTGGGACAAACAGAAACAAGTAAAACCATTATTGTGGCTGATGCCAAAATTTCGTGTAATTACCAAAACACCATTATGGCTTGTTTGAAAATCAAATCGCACCCTGACAGTATTTGGCGCGACTTCCCTTACGAAATTGAAGGTTTTATTTTTGAACCAGGATTTGAAACCACAATAGAAATCTCCGAATCTGTTATTCAATTTCCGGGAGATTCTGCCGCAATAAAGCAATATAAGCTTGTAAAAACAATTAGTAAAGTCAATAAAGTCCTTACAGATAAAAGACTTTTGAGCAACAACCGTTGGAAAATAGTGAATTACGAAAAAGATGGAACACTTACTCCATTAAGAAGAACGAATGCTTTTGCTATATTCGACATTGACAACAACAAAATCAGTGGAAATAACTCTTGCAACACGTTCAATGGTAACACGATTATTGAAGATGGCGTTATTTCTTTTGGCATCCTTATGTCAACAAAAATGGCTTGCGAAAACAACCAATCGGAAACCTTAATCAATGAAGCATTAACTGGTAAAGCCGCCTATTATGTAAGAAACAATATTCTATTCATCATCTGTGAAAACCGCGGCATTCTTCATTTAAAACCTGAAAAAAGACTCGATTCAATGATGCAAGTCATTAACACCCCAAAATCTCTTTTTGATGGCAATACAATGTTTGCGCTAAAAGATGGCAAAACACAAGTCAAGCTTGACGGACTTCCTCAGGCAAAAAACAGAATGATGGTATTTAACACCGCTAAATTAACCGAGGCAGAAAAAAAACCAAATTCGCCTGTTGCCAAAGTTTTAGTGAACATTGATTCTGAAAGTGAAATTTCCAAAATTCAAATTTTAAAAACACCGCACAAAATTAACAATTCCAAATACATCATTGTGTTCTTAAAAGATGGCACTAAACAAAAAATGGAAATTTCTGAGGTTTACTAATTCTTAGAAATCCATTCTGGAACTTCCGAAAAGTCTATCTCTTGCATACATTTAAAATGCGTTTTGGGGCAGTTATTGTAACCAATTTTGCTACAAGGTCGGCACGATAATTCCGATACCTCCAATATCTTCTGCTCTATTTCCGTGTTTAAAGGATAATAGGGAGTCATTCCAAAATCAGGAATTGTATTTCCCCAAATAGAGACAATAGGCACCTTTAATGCGGCTGCAATATGCATCATCCCTGTATCGTGGGTAAACAATCTTTGGCTGTTTTTAATCAACAAAGCACTTTGATGAATACTTAATTCCCCACATAAATTAACCGCATTTGAGCACTCTTTAGCAATCAGTTTACCTTGATGACTATCTTCCTTCCCTCCTATTAAAACCACAGGCAAGTTTAATAACCCAAGTAGTTCAAGTTGCTTATTAAGCGGCAATTTTTTGGTGGCATGCTGCCCGCCAATTGCATACACAAAATAACTTGACTTTAAATCCCATTTTCCATCAAAATTGGTTTGTTCATTTATAAAAAAGTCCAATCCCTCTCCATCATTTGTTACACCCAAAGCATGACAGGCTTGAAGATATCGGTCAACAATGTGAATGTATGGCAAAATATTAATTTTTAATCTTACGATTAACCACTTCTCCCAATTTAACTTATCGAAATGGTAGGTTTTTACCTTAATAATAGATTTTATAATCCTCGTTCTAAGATTGTGATGCAAATCAATAACGACATCATATTTCTCATTCTTTAAGGTTTGGGCAAACTGAAGTAACTTTTTATCAAAAAGATGAAGTTTATCGATGTAGGGATTGTTTTCCAACAAAACACCAAAGTGTTTTTTGGTTGCAAAATGAACCTCAGCATTTGGCACTTGTTGTTTTATTGCTCTTATCACTGGTGTTGTCAATACAATATCACCAATAGAACTAAACCGTATGATTAATATTTTCATTGGCTATAGGATTGATACAAAACTACTTATTTTTTACCCAAGTATCAAAAGCGATTAAATCTTTTGCATTCAAACAAAATTCTGGAGTTAAATAGGCTTTTCTTGCCACATTGACTCCATAGCGCATGTCTAGATAACCGTCTTTGTGATGGGCATCGGGATTGATACTAATTATTCCACCTTTCGACACATAATAATCGATCCAACGCCAATCGATATCCAAACGGTAGGGATGGGCATTGAGCTCAACCACTACTTTATTTTGTAAACACGCATCTAGAATGTATTGGTGATTGATACTGTATCCTGGACGCATCAACAGTAATCGTCCTGTTGGATGACCCAAAATCCTGGTTCGGGGATGTTCAATGGCTTTTATAAGTCGTTTGTGTGCTTTTTCTTCATCCATAGTCAACTGACTGTGAACACTCGCAACAATAACCTCAAACTGCGACAACAAATCCTCTTCGTAATCCAAACTCCCATCGGTTAATATATCACTTTCTATTCCCTTATAAACTTTAAAACCATTGAAACCTTTATTGAGTTTATCAATCTCATCAAATTGCTGTTTCACTCTGTCAGGCTTTAATCCTCCTGCATAACCAGCAGATTGTGAGTGGTCGCATATTACAAGATATTCAAATCCACTTTCATTGGCAAAATCATACATTTCTTTGAGCGTATGCAAACCGTCACTGTAGGTGGTATGATTATGAATCACTCCTTTTAAATCTTTGTATTCAATGAGTTTTGACTGCTTATCTAAATTCTTCAACTCGCTTAAACCTTCTCTTAACTCCGGTAAAATATAATCAAAACCCAACGACTTGTATATCTCGACTTCAGAACTTGCCTTGATCGTATTTTTGGTGTAATGGATTAAATTTAAGTGGCTTTCTGTGGCTGTAGTTTCAAAAAGCAAACTTTCAAAATCATCTGCATTGCTCAAATGAAAAACAACATTTAAAACTTCGGCATATTTGAACTTAACTGTTGTTCCATCTAGTTCAACAAAATCCAAATGAGGCACAGACAAGGCAGTCCAATCATGCACTATACTATCAGGTTCTACAACATACTCCAATTGAATTACAATTTCATCCAATCTTCTGTATTCGCCAGTTACTTGTGCTCTTTTGGCAATAGATGAACTGTTCAAAACTTCCAAAATCTGCAAAGCGATAGGTTCCACTTTTGCCCAATGAAATTTACCTTCTTGATTGTATTTAAACTCAATATCAGACAATATTTGAGTTTGAGTTTTATGCCCAAAACCCTTAATTTCCACCAACCTATTTTCACGACAAGCTTCAAGTAGCTCAACAACAGAAGCTATTCCAACTTCTTTCCAAAGTACTTCCACTTTTTTGGGACCTAAACCTTTAATATTCAATAAATCAACAACTCCTTTTGGTGTTTTTTCAATCAACAATTCAAGTTCTTGCAATGTGCCCGTTTCTTTTAGTTCAATTAATTTGGGCAAAAACCCTTTATGAAAACTTAAATTGGACAAAATTTGTGCTTCCTCCATTTCAAAGAAAGGTTCTTGGAATTTCTTTAAAAAAAACACGAAATTAGCTATCGATTTAACTTTAAATGAATTACCACCATGCAGTTCGTATAACTTACCATACAAAGCAAATAGTTTAGAAAGTTCTTGATTGGTCATTTTTGAGAAACAAACATACTTACATTTTTTTTAAAAAATGATAAAAACAATTGAAAACCTCTTAAATTAGCACAATAAAATTCTATCGATATGAAATCACGTTTTTTCAAATTAATTATTGGGCTTTTTTTAATCCTTAATTTCTCTTGTAACAATAGCTCACAATCCATTAAGATTATCTATACCAACTTTGGGGAAGAGGTTTCTTTAGTTCAAAATTTAATTTTCCGATTCAGCGAAGACATTGTCACAAACATGGACAATATGAGCGAATTACAACAATCTACAAATCCGATAGTATTTTCACCACCCATAGAGGGAAAATTCAGATGGTCGGACAAAAATGAAGTCATTTTTACGCCAGTTAAATCCCTGAAAATTTGCACCAATTATAAGGCAACCATTAGCAACAATCTTAAAAAATCATTTCAACTAAAACGAAGTATTGACAATAGCGCGAAAGCATTCCACACCCCTTTTCTCAAAATCAGTGCTTTTCATGGCTTTTGGACTTTAAATGAACAAACAGCAACGCCTATATTAAAACTGAATATTGACTTTAACTACCCTGTAAAGCCCAATTCGTTTATAAACAAAGCCAAAATAACTATTAATGAAAATCCACAAAACTATGCCATTAGTAACGATAAAACGAGTTCCGAAATCACTGTTGAAATTGCAGACAAAAAAGCATTAAAGGAAGACTTAAACATTCAACTTGAGATTGAAAAAGGTTTTGGACCTGCAGAAAGCGACTACCAAACTTTGGCGTTAATAAAAGAACAACTTGTGGTTCCCTCGCCTTACGTATTATCTATCACTAATATAAATCAATCATACGAAGGCAATATTGGCATTATTGCATTGTCTTGTTCGCAAGAAATAGATGAAAGCACATTGAAAAATTGCTACAGCATAGAACCTCCATTAGAAACCACTATAGAAAAAACAAAAAATGGATTCGAAATCAGAGGAGAGTTTGCGGAACAAGTTGGCTACACGCTAACAATAAACAAAACGATTAAAGGTGTTTTAGGCGGTCAACTTAATGAGGCATACGTAAGCAATTTAATGTTTGGGGAAATGCCTCCGTCTATCAGTTTTATAAATAAAAAAGCCCTTTATATTTCAAGCAAAGGCAATCAAAACATCGGTTTAAACATTACAAATATCCCCGAAGTCAATTTAAAAGTAAACAAAATATTCAGCAACAATATCCTGTTATACTTGAATAACATGCAAGGGTATGATTGGGATTACTACGAAGATGAAGGAGAAGAATCTTACACGAGTTCCAATTTTTATTATGAAGATTACAACGAACAATACAGTCAGGTTACCGTTGACAAAACCATAGAAACCAAAAACCTTCCTAAGCAAAAAAACACCTCTTTATTGAATGTCAACTTAAACAATGACAAAAGATTTAAAGGCATCTATCACATTCAGGTTAAGAGTAATGGCGACGACTATTCTTCGGCCTCTAAACTTATATCAATCTCGGACATTGGCATTTTAGCCAAACAAAGTCAGAATGATTTATTTGTGATGACTAATTCCATCTTAACAAGTGAAGTCCTTTCCAATGTGGAGGTCAGCTTATACAGCAGCAATAATCAAAACCTATATACTTTAAAAACGGATGAAAACGGGACTGCCCATTTCAAAGACTTAGAATCAAAAACAGCGGGATTTAAAATTGCGATGATTACCGTTGAAAGTAATGAAGATTTTAACTTTTTACTTTTAAAAGACAACAAAATTGAAACGGCAAGGTTTGAAACAGACGGAGTAAGGGAAAACAAAACTGGATGGTGGGCCTACTTATACAGTGCCCGAAACATATACAGACCGGGAGAAACCATTCCTTTTAATGCTATTGTTAGAAATGAGTCTATGCAGAATTTGGACAACATTCCATTGTTTATCAAACTCATTGCACCGAATGGCAAGGTTTCCATGGAAAAACGCATTAACACGAACGAACAAGGGGCGGCAAGTTCAACTTTTACTACATTACCAACCTACCTAACAGGACAATACACGCTGCAAGTATTAAACAGTAATGACGTCGTTTTAAATTCCCAAAAGATTAGTATTGAAGAGTTTATCCCTGATAAAATAAAAGTTAAAGTAAGCTCCGACAAAGAAGACTATAACATTGGGCAAAAGTTGCAAATAAATGGGGAAGCGCTCACTTTTTTTGGACCACCTTCGGCCAACCGTGCTTATGAAAGTGAATTAATATTCCGAAGTGAACCTTTTTATTCAGAGAACCATCCTAATTACAGTTTTAACATTCCTAACAAAATCATATTCGAGCCTAATGTTGAGGAGGGAACAACCGATGAAAACGGTCTTTTTACCCAAACATTTGACATACCAACTGAATGGCAAAACACAGGTTTTATTAAAGGGCAATCGTTTGTAACGGTTTTTGACGAAAACAATAGACCTGTTAACAGGATTAAGAAATTCAACGTTCATACACAAGGTGTATACTATGGCATTGCCAAACACGACCATTGGATAGACATGAACAAACCAATTACTTTTAAATTATTGGCTTTAAATACTCAGAAAAAACCAATGAATGCCGGTAATACCATTGTTGAGGTCTACAAAATTGAATGGCAAAATATTTTAGAGAATTACAATGGTACATTTAAATACAATTCCAAACCAACTGAAAGGCTATTACTGTCAAAAAAAGTAAGTTTTAATAATGGAAAAACCGACTTCATGTACACCCCTTTATTATCGGGTGAATTTAAAATAAGAGTTAAACAACTAGGCGTTTCAACAGGCTATTCTGAAACTTCTTTTTACGCCTATCAATATGGTTCAAACAATGCCTCTTCGTTCGAAGTTGATACAGATGGTGAAATTATAATAGAATCCAACCAATCCAAATACAATCATACAGAAACTGCTCAACTGCTCTTTAAAACACCGTTTAATGGCAAACTTTTAGTAACCGTAGAACGAAACAAAATATTGGAATACCACCAATTGGAAACCAAAGACAAAACAGCTTCGTTAACACTCGACCTAAATGAGCAACACATTCCAAACATCTACATCAATGCGACATTAATTAAAAAAATGGCAGACAATAGTTTACCACTAACTGTTGCGCATGGTTTGTTAAACATCAGCGTCAACAAAGAAAAAACAGAAATCCCTGTCAGTATTACTTGTGCAGAAAACAGCCGTTCAAAAACAAAACAAAACATCAAAATAAAAACATTACCCAATGCAGAAGTCACTGTTTCGATAGTTGATGAAGGTATTTTATCAATTAAAAACTTTAAATCCCCCAACCCTTTTCAATACTTTTATCAAAAAAGGGCATTAATGGTAAACAGTTTTGATTTATATGCGCGTTTGTTCCCTGAAATGACAAGTACAGCAAGCGGTGGAGATGGGTTGGGCCTTGAAAAAAGGGTTAATCCACTTTCAACCAATCGCTTTAAACCATTGAGTATTTGGAGTGGTATTTTAAAAGCCAATGCACAAGGGGAAGTAAATTTTGAAGCCAACATTCCTCAATTTTATGGCGCTGTAAGAATAATGGCTGTCTCATACAAAGACGAGGCTTTTGGTGCAGCAGATAAAGAAGTTAAAGTGTTTGACCCATTGGTGATTAGCACTTCACTCCCTCGATTTTTATCACCCAATGATGAAATTAAAATGGGTATTAACATCAACAACACCACGCAATCTGTAATGAAAATAAATCCGGATGTGACAGTGGAAGGACCATTACAAATCATTGACAAAAGCAACGAAACCATTCAAATAAACCCAGGAAAAGAAGCGCTGATTTATTACACTCTGAAAGCTAAAAACGAACTAGGAAAATGTTCGGTTAAGGTAAACATAAAAGGCAATGAAACATTATTCACCGAAATAACAGAAATCAGCGTTAGACCTGCTGCAAGTTTCACGATTCATTCACACGAAGGACAACTGAAACCTGGCGAAAAATTTGAGACTGAAATCAAAGATGCTTTCATGAATACGCCTAATACAAGTATCTACATTGATAACAACCCTTTAGCTCAAATTACTTCTCATTTTTTAAAATTAGTACGCTACCCTCATGGTTGTGCAGAACAAACTATTTCAACCGCAATGCCACAAATTTTATTTCCTGAATTTGCAAAATCTGTAGGTAAATTCATGAATCAGACCACGGCAGGAGAATCGGAACTAAACCCAACATACAATGTTAACCAAGCCATAAAAAAAGTAAACAACTTAGTAAGTGCAGATGGCAATATTAGCTACTGGCCTGGCGAACACGATCATTCTTTATACCTAAATGCCTATGCGCTACATTTTCTAGCAGAATGTGATAAAAAAGGTTTTGAAATCAATAAAAACATCAAAAGTAAATTGATTTCTTTATGTACAATTAAATCATCTGCTAATCTTACAGAAAAAGAATCAATGAACGAGACAAGCAATTTAGTAGAAAATGGCAAACAATTCATTAGCAGAGAGAAAATATATGCATTGTATGTATTGGCATTGGCTGGCAGTCCGAATAAAAGTTCAATGAATTACTGTAAAATGTCTAAAACCAAATTACATATTTCTTCACAATATATACTAGCGGCTACGTATGCACTGTGTGGTGATATGAAAAGTTTTAATGAACTATTACCTAAACAATATACTCGCGAAAACGAAAACATTTGGAATTGGTATCATTTTTCATCTCCAATTAAAGACAAAGCATTGGTATTAAATGCCCTTATTGAATCGCAACCCAATCATCCACAAGTATACGAGTTGGCGAAAAGTTTAAGTAAAGACATTAAAAACAATCAATACCTTAACACCAACGAAATGGGATTTAGTATCACAGCTTTGGGCAAATTCAGCATTAAAAACACAAACAAGGGAAGCAAAGCAATTGTGTTAATTGACGAAAAACAAGTGTTAGAATTTACTGGCAAAAACAGCATTTACAAAACTCAAAAAGCTCATAACTTAATCCAAATTAAAAGCACTGGCACAGGCAATATTTTTTACACCATTGTAACAGAAGGCATAGGCAATGGCAAAAACTATATTGAAGAAGACAAAGGATTAACGGTAAGAAGAACCTTTTTAAACCGATACGGTTCAAGCATTAGTCAAACTCAAATAAAACAAAACGATTTGGTAATTGTAAAAATCAACATAAGCAGACCTTATGGTGGGGGAATTAAAAACATTGCAATTACGGATATCCTTCCTGCTGGTTTAGAAATTGAGAATCCAAGAATTACCGCAACCAAAGAATTGTCGTGGATGAAAAACCAATCATACCCAAGTTACATGGATGTAAGAGATGACCGCATTAATTTTTTCCTTAACATTGGCAACAACAAAACCGAAACATTGTATTACATGTGTCGTGCCGTTTCCAAAGGAACTTTTGAATTGGGACCAATACAGGCAGATGCTATGTACGACCCAAGTATTCACAGTTACCACGGCAAAGGAACTTTGATTGTTAATTAACAGAATATAAGAACAGGCGTTCTTTGGCTATATCGCCCTTTCTGGGCTTTCAGAGGAGCTGTGTCTATCCTTACTAGGAAGGGCTATACTCATCCTTAGTCGGAAGGGCTGTGCCCTGCCTTAGGTTATGTAGCCCTTTCATGGCTATTAGACAGCCTAGCCCTGAAAGGGCTAAATATATTAAAGGTGGGTGAAGCCCACCGCAAGCCATCTAGTGAAGCCCGCCTGAAGTAAGCCCTGAAAGGGCGTAATTATCAGTCCCAAACATAGCGTTCATCATATTCTACCTGGTACTTTTTTAAAAATGCTATATATTCGCCTTTAAAGGTTTTCTTGCTGTGATGTTGGTGTTGATTGGCTATGTAATTAATTACGACATCTACTTCGGAAGGATTGACCGAGAAAGCGCCATAACCATCTTGCCAGTAAAAATTGCGGTAATCATCGCCTTTTGTTTTTATCCATTTAGATGAATGAGATTTTACTTCTTCAACCAATTTCATCAAGGCAATTTTTTTTGAGAGCTTGCAAAGGATGTGAATATGGTCTGTATACCCACCTACAATAATAGACTGACATTCTAAACGATTACATATTCCGCCCAAATAAGCGTGAAGTTCTTGCTCTATAGGTGGATGTATGAGAGGCTGCCTGTACTTTGTACTGAATACGATATGTATATAATTTTGAACTAGTGATTGTCCCATATATTATAGTTTATTCGGAAGGGCTGCGCCTATGCTTAGGTTCGGATGGGCTATGCCTAGCCTTAAGTTCGGAAAGGCTGCGCCCAGCCTTAAGTTATGTCGCCCTTTCAGGGCTTTCGGAAGGATTATGCCTATCCTTAAGTTCGGAAGGGCTATGCCCATCCTTTGGTTATATCGCCCTTTCAGGGCTGCGCTGATAGCCTTATCTGTGGTTTCGGGGGTGTCTGAAGTCTTAAAAAAATTAGACCCCACTTTGTTTCCCACTTCTTCTTCTTCTTTGATGTTTTTATAATTCATAAAAGCTTAGTTTTATATGGCACACAAAAAAACATGGATAAATTGAATTATCCAATTTTTTTCAATATGGTTTTGCCACTGCAGGCAATCCCAATACCACTGCAAGCAACCCAGGTTTCTCTCCAATCAACCGCAATGTCACTGCAGAAAACCCTAATATCACTCCAAGTAACCATAGTGTTATTCCTAGCAGCCTTTGTATCACTCCCAATAACCTTTGCAGCACTCCAAGCAACCCTTGTGGCACTCACAATAACTTTTGTAATACTCCGCGCAATCTTTGAAGCTTAAATATTATCCGCGAGATAACAAAGTTTATCTGCAAGACAACAAATTTTATCCGCGAAATAAAAAGGATTATCTGCGAAATAATAAGTGTTGAATTTGATAAGTTTTTGATTGAATTTGCCTCTAGTTTGCACCATTTTAAAGCTTAAGCCCTTAATAATCATGGGGCTATTGCCATAAAAACGAAAAAAAGCATCAACTGGATACGAAAAACTGGTGCTTGATATTAGCAAAAAGCTTTTTATACAACACTTATCTCGATGCCCGTACTTTAGACGTTACTGGCACACCTACCACACCCGATTATGTGGGCACGCTAGCACCTATGGTGATTACCATGGTGGTAGAAATTCCTTATGTGGCAGGGCGTTCGTTTAAAATCAAAAACGCAGGGGGCGATTTTCTACACGCCTGCCTAAGCAACGACTCTAATAATTTTCAAGGCACCATTTTGGTGGTGCAAGGCGGAGGCACCAACACTTGGCAATCTTCTACCTTCAACCCCGACCCAACAGCCAATTTCCTTGTGTTGCAAAACAACAGCCCTCTGCCTCAGGAGTATGAGGTGACGATTGTGGAGTAGCCATGTAGACAATATTTTAAAAACCTTCTGGTTTGACGGAAGGTTTTTTTTTGGTGGTTTGGGGGGGATGGATTTAATTTGTGGAATGGAAACTGAAAATGTAGCACTTTATGGCACATATATACAAGTTAGTGGCAATGTTAAACAGAAATAAAAGAAGTAAATTTGACAACAGAAATTAAATAAAGAAATTAACTATGACAGATTTTAAAAATCCTTGGGCAAAAGGCGGGAAATATTATCCGAATTGGATTGAAGAAACCAAACGAAAAGTTTTGGACACATCTAAATTATTTGGTAATGAAGATGAAAGTAATTCATCACAAACCACAAAATCAAAATACAGAGTATTGCTGTTTGGGGGCGTTGACTACTTTAATGAAGGGGCTTACGGCACTAACAAACAATTGGCACAATATATTGAGACAATTGCTCTTTCAAGCAAATACAAAATTCCTTTACAAAAAGGAGATATTCAGGTTGTCAATTCGCCATTATTTTCCAATGAAGTTGACGGAAAAGATGTTTATAAAGAAATATTGGAAATTGTAAAGAAAAACTTCGATTATAATAATGGAACGCTAATTTTATACGGATATAGTTGGGGTGGACAGTTACTAATGGAGTTTCTGAAATTCTTTAAACAATCCGGAATTAAAATATCTTTATTACTATCGGTTGACGCAGCAAAAGGATACTTCAGTTTTGCAGTTAATAATGATGTTACGAACAATGTAAAATACAATTTGAATTTATACCAAACTAATTTTTTGGCTGGACTTTTTTGGTCTCGTGGAGGACCAAATGAAGGAAATAAGGTAAAAAACGTTGACCTGACAGGAGAAAAAAATCCAAAAGGAGAAGATGTCGTTCATTCAAACATTGACGAATATACCCTAATATATTCCGCACAAGTGATTATTTATGCACTTAAAAACATTTACACCTTTTATGATTATAGCGAAGCCGAAATAAAATCTCAAATAAAAACTTATGCTTCTCAGGGATATTAAATTCTATTTTATAACATTTACTTTTTGCCTGCTATTTGCATACTTTACTCTTTCCTTATTTGCGATAGGTTATGAAGAAGATACGAATAAAACAGAAGTGGCTCGTTTTGCATATCAGACAATGGGATATATAGTTTTTTCTTTAAACTTTTGGATAAAATTATTTCCAAGCATTGTTCCATTTGTTTTTTCAATTTTGACTACTTCAACAATATTTACAATAATAGCTATTACAATTAAAAAAATATTTCGTTTAATAAGATTAACGACAGATGACAAGGGCATCCGCTAACAGCACATTTGCGTCAGGCGGGGTGACGTGCTTCGTTTGACAATTTTGTGTATAATTGGAAGTGCAGTTCTTCGAACCAACTTTTGTGCTAAAAAGCCCGCCCATCGCCAATCTGCAAAACGTTAGGCGAAACCTTACAAAACCATCGACAAAAAAATGACAATTCAAACAAAATAAAAACACAAATCAATTCGTTAACAAAACATCTAAACAATAAAATTATGCCAGCAGAAAATTCTACCTCTTGCATTTCAAAAAAGCCATTCATGGAAATTGGTACCGAAAATGCACCCCATTTAGATTACAAATTGCCTCAAACCAATGGTTTCAATGTAAACAGTCCTTTGGAAATACCATTGGATGACACAGACTTTAAAGACAGTCCCGGCATTCGACAGAAACCGACTAATGGGTATTTCGACCAAATTAATGTTCCAGCAGGAGAAGTAATTAATCTACAAAACCAAATTGCCGTGAACATTGCCAACAACTTTGTTGTGAATACAGGCGAGGCAGTCGCAGTTTCGGGTGGTACAGACGGTGTTGTTTACATGACAGGAGGCGACTTAGGTGTTTCTGCCATCACTAATTTTGGAACATCGTCCGTTCAACTAGACAAACAAATTGCCAATGTAGCAATCGTTGAAGTAGCTAAACTTGCAACCGAAGCTTTTCCAATTATTAGCACCAATATGGCAGGGCAACAATATGTAACATATTTGCCCGACCCAGGTACTGCAAAACCTGCTTTGTTTATGATTGAAAAATTTAGGGTTGAAACCTATTTGGGCAATTATGGCGCAGGCGAAACAGTTAAAACTTTTTCACTATTACCAGGAGAGAAAACAACTATTTCGGTTAAAACATATAAGCAAACGGTAAAGAGTAAAAAAGATATTTCTAATGTACTTGACAGTTTTAACCAAGAAACTTCGAATGAACTGGGAAAAATGCTTGAAAGCGAGGCCAATAGTTCTAAAGAAAAAGAAAGAAGTGCCGAAATTAGCCAGCAAACTACACTTTCAGCCACCATACCAATAAAAGCGATTTCACTGGGCATTAGTTCAATTACAAACATGAAAGCAGCTGCAAAGAATGTGCGTAAAGAAAGTCAAAGAACATTAAGCCGCAATATAGACAAACAAGTACAAAAAAGCACAGTAAATAGAAAGGTAGAAATAAATACAGAGAAATCTGAAACAGAAACCAATAGCGAAGAAACAAGTATTGTAAGAGTTCAAGAAAATATAAACAAAAGTAGAGTATTAAACTTTGTTTTCAGACAGCTCAATCAGCAAATGATTACCGTTACATATTTGGAAGATGTTTCGTTTTATTTTAGCAATGGCTATCCTGAATCGGTTAGAAAATGTGGATTGGCAGAATTAAAAAACTTCCTTGAAGATATTTTAGTACCTGCAAAAGTTGACCCTGTTTTTAAAGACAATATCAATTCACTTCACAATTACGAAGACTTTCAGGGTAGTCCAAAACCATTTGTAGAAAAGATTACTAAACCTTATGAAGATATTTTTGTAACTCCTCCAACTATTACAAATCATGAATCTTTTGACAGAAATAGTAATTTGCTATCAGAAATTCCAAATACTGGTAGTTTTAGCCAAGATGGGCAAAACATTAAAGTAAATGGCGTAATAGCTGATATTACATTACGAACACTGCCTACAGACAGTGTAATTGTAGATGCGTTGCTTGGACATGGTGAAGCATTGGATTGTTTTAATTTGCATTTGCAAGAATCTGCAATACAAGAAGCGAAATTAAACAATGATATTAAGCAACAAACAATCGATATTATAAATGCAATAACCGACCCTGCTGAAAAAGCTGCCCTGTACAAAAAGGTATTTGGAGATTGTTGCGATGTGCCTCAAAGTGGATGTAATTGTGTTCAACCTTCTAATCCTGCTTAGTTATGAAAAATATGTTTAATAATCCATGGGCTGCAGAAGATTCTATTTGGTACAACGAAGAGAGAGATAAATGGGATATACCACAACAATTTACTGCATTAACTTCTCAAATACGACCTAATTGGAAACTTGTCTATGAAGGTTACCCAAAAAATGACGCAGGAACAGATGACAAAGACGCAGATTCTGTTTTCAAAGAAATACTTGGTGATAAATATGATAAGAATACATTTTCAAATGCTTGTGCTACTAGAGTCTCATTAGGTTTATTAAACGGAGGGGTAAATGTCAAAAAAGACTTTCTTATTCAAAAAGGTAAATTTAAAGGGAAAGGTTTTATTGCCAGTGCCATCAATTTAAAGAATTGGTTAAATCAATCTTCAGTTTGGGACAGTCCAGATGAAACTTTTTCTGGACCTGCAGATATCACGGATGTTAAAAGTAAAATTGGTGACAGAAATGGAGTATACACAATAATTGGAGGATTTGGTGGAGGAGTTTCCGGTCACGCTTCTTTGTGGGTGGGTTCTGAAAAAGATGTTATTGGAGGCCACAATTATATTTC
>JBIPNH010000017.1:0-28268 GCA_044373665.1 Bacteroidia bacterium | reverse complement strand
GAAAGTTCATATTGAGTTGAACACAATGAATTGTATTCTGCCAAAGACATAATAACAACGCCGTTGTCTTTCCCTCGGTTTATTATTAATGTTTCAAAATCCTTGGTTACCTTGTCAAAGTATCTTTTGATATCTTTTCTAAAATCCGAAATTGAAGTTATAAGCATGATAATTTATCTTAATTTGTACTTAAATATGTACAAATATACGTACATAACTTCGCGTTTCCAAATTTACTTGACAAATCCTTAAATGGCAGCAACTATCTCATTTGCCTTCTGTTTTGATACCAATCAGAAGACTCCTCTTTGGCTTGTTCAGCTTTTGCAGTAGTATTCCCTTTGCTGTGATGCAAATGGGCAGCTAAAATAGACATTGCTTCTTCAAGATTTGGATTTTCAGCAACTTTCAAATCCTCTGGCTTAAAGTAATTGTCAATAAACTTGGTATCAAATTGTCCATTGATGAAATGTTCATTTTCCATTACCCAATAACCAAATTGTAAAGTATTGGCAACGCCAGAAATTTGATATTCTGTAATGGCACGTTTCATTTTTGCTATTGCCAACTCTCTGGTTTCTGCCCACACTATTAGTTTGGCAATCATGTTGTCATAATAAATTGGAATTTCCATTCCTTCTTGCATACAATCATCTACCCTAACACCCGGACCCATAGGCACTCTGTAAGTTGACAAAGTTCCGATGTCTGGCAAAAAATTATTTAAAGGGTCTTCAGCACAAACTCTTAATTCAATGGCATGTCCATTTATTTTTAAATCGTCTTGAGTAAAACTTAATGGATATCCTTCTGCCACACGAATTTGCTCTTTTACTAAATCCAAACCTGTTATAAGTTCTGTAACAGGATGTTCCACTTGCAAACGGGTATTCATTTCAAGGAAATAGAAATTAAGTTTCTCGTCGAGCAAAAACTCAACGGTACCTGCACCTGAATATTTAGCGGCTTTGGCAACATTTACAGCAGCCTCTCCCATTTTTTTTCTTAACTCTTCCGTTAATACAGCACTTGGTGCTTCTTCTACTAATTTTTGGTGACGTCTTTGTATGCTACATTCACGCTCAAACAAATAACATACATTGCCGTAATTGTCTGCCATTAATTGAATTTCGATGTGTCGAGGGGCGGCTACATATTTTTCAATAAACACGCTATCATCACCAAATGAACTAAGGGCTTCACTTTGTGCCATGTTCATTTGCGTCTCAAACTCTTCCACATTATTAACAATACGCATCCCTTTTCCTCCACCACCCGCACTTGCTTTTATTAAAACTGGAAAACCAATTTCAGTCGCCACTTTTTTGGCTGCTTCTATGTCTGTAATTGCCTCTTTTAAACCCGGCACTAATGGCACTCCAAATTCAGCAACTGCTTGTTTACTAGCTATTTTACTCCCCATTAAATCCATACTTGCAGCACTTGGACCAACAAATAGAATTCCGGCTTCAGCCAACTTGGAGGCAAACTCCGAGCGCTCACTCAAAAAACCATACCCAGGGTGCACCGCATCTACCTGATTGGCTTTACAAATTTCTATAATTTTATCTCCCAAAAGGTAACTGTCCTTGGAAGCAGGTGGACCTAAACGGAAAGCCTCATCTGCATACCTTACATGCAAAGCATTTCTGTCTGCATCACTGTATACAGCGACGGTTTTTATACCCATCTCTCTACAAGTTCTCATTACACGTATGGCGATTTCACCCCTATTGGCAACTAATAATTTTTTGATAGTTTGTTGACTCATTTTTTGATAAGCAAACCTACAATTTTTTAACTAAACAAAAAAATACGAAAATGGGAATTGTATTTCTTCCTCATTTCTATTTTTTGCTAAAATCAACTACAAATAATCAAAAAGGGAAAGGCTTTAATAGACTAATAAGCGTTAATAAACATGAGTTAATCCAATTTCTATTTCTAATTATTAAGCGAAAATCTATTTTTTTTAATCGATAGATGAGTGAGATTCATTAAAATGGATTAAGTTTGCATGAAAGTGACCACCAATTCCACCCTAACACTAACAATAAACGGACGCACAACACATTACAATCGCCCATTGATTATGGGGATTTTAAATGTAACGCCTGATTCTTTTTATGACGGTGGTCAACACTTTTCAGTCAACCAAGCCATTCAACAGTGTGAGAAAATGATTGCTGAAGGGGCCGATATTATAGACATAGGCGGACAAAGCACCAGACCAAATTCAGAGAGAATAAGCGCTACCGAAGAATTAAAACGAATTACACCCGTTCTTGAATCTATTGTTAATCACTTTTCTGACACATTAATTAGCATAGACTCATACCACAGTGTGGTTGCCAAATCGGCTGTTCAAATGGGAGCGCATATTATCAATGACATTAGTGCCGGAGAAGACGACCCTTTGATGACTGAAACAGTTGCTCAGCTTAATGTCCCCTATATTATTATGCACAAAAAAGGCACTGTCGAAACCATGCATTCTTCAAGTTCATACAACAATGTAGTAGACGAGGTGAAAAAACATTTGCAACAAAAAGTCATTGAACTAAACCAATTGGGCATTAATCAAATAATCATTGACCCAGGATTTGGGTTTAGCAAAAGTAAATCTGAAAACTTTGAATTGATGAATCATTTGGATGAATTCAAATCGATAGGAGCTCCAATATTAGTTGGCATATCACGCAAAAGCATGATTTACAAAACCCTGCAAATCAATCCAGAAGACTCCTTAAACGGCACTACGGTTTTAAACACGATTGCCTTATTAAAAGGAGCCAATATACTCAGAGTTCACGACGTAAAAGCTTGTAAAGAAACCATTCAATTAGTTCAATATTTCAACCAATAACAAACCACATGTTTACCATAATTATTGATAAATTCAAACAAATGGACCCAGTGTTGCAGGCTTTCATAGCCACATCATTCACTTGGTTTTTAACCGCTTTGGGCGCATCGGTAGTCTTGTTTTTTAAGAACATGAATCGCAAATGGCTCGATTTTTTATTAGGTTTTACTGGAGGGGTAATGGTGGCGGCAAGTTTTTGGAGTTTACTTACTCCTGCCATTGAAATGTCTGTAAAAAGTTACGGCGAACAATGGTCGTGGGTTCCTGCTGCAATTGGATTTGTAATTGGTGCGGGCTTTATCTTTGTCATCGATAAGATTATTCCTCACTTACACATAAACTCCGAAATGCACGAAACCGAGGGTTTAAAAACCACTTGGGACCGAACTATTTTACTGGTTTTAGCCATTACCTTACACAACATTCCTGAGGGATTAGCGGTTGGTGTTGCTTTTGGCGCGGCGGCTTTGGGCGACCCGAACTTTACGATAGGTTCAGCCATGGCATTAGCATTGGGCATCGGTATTCAAAACTTTCCTGAGGGCATTGCAGTAGCCACTCCACTAAGAAGACAAGGTGTAAGTCGATTTAAAAGTTTTTGGTGGGGACAAATGAGTGCAATCGTTGAACCCGTTGCCGGAGTTATTGGAGCAGTGGCGGTAATGTATATTCAACCCATTCTCCCTTATTCATTGGCATTTGCTGCCGGCGCTATGTTGTATGTTGTAGTAGAAGAAGTAATTCCCGAAACGCAAAGAGACAAATATGCCGACTTTGCAACCATGGGATTTATTATCGGCTTTATAGTAATGATGGCATTGGATGTGGGACTTGGCTAAAGCACCCATTCTGTTTCTTTGAACACTACTCCAAACGGCTCTAATTGTTTTAAGATGGCAGTTCCCAAATGTTTATCAGTTGGTATAATGACTCCTTTTTCTTCGACCTTTTGCTCATAAACCATTACAGCGGCAATAGCCAAAGGCATTCCAACGGTTTTTGCCATTGCTGTTTTTACGTTACTTTCTCCGTTCAAATGCAACACCGATTGTGCTCTTTTTAAAACGCCATTTAATTCGTAATCAATTTCATGAATCATAACTATCAAATCTTTGTCATCAGGCTGCAAACTCCATTTGTCTTTCAAAATTGTTTCTAGTATCTGTGCCGAAGTCCCTTTTAACATTGGCAGAGGATTATCAGACATCAGACCAATCCATTGCAATTGGTGAATTATTTCATCATTGAGCTGAAAATAGTCTTTAAACTGCGACGCTTGGCATGGCAAATACATCGTCCACCAGTCTTTGACAGTTGTATTGGCAGGCAGGTCCAATGACAACGAATCATCTGTCATTCCTAGCTTAACCAATACTTGCCAAGCTTGGCAATACCCTTTTTTACGCAGAGTTCCTCTTATCATTTCTTTTACATTTTGCAATCCATACGCATTGATATACTTAAGTGAATCGCGATTGGGATACCCTTCCAATGGAGTAATTCCTTGAACAGAAAAAGGCAAAACAGATTCAAACAATCGGTGGTAAGGCAATAATTTGAGCGTATTGTTATACAAATATTGTGCGGGTGCACCTTGACCAGCCACTACAACATTACGGGGATTCCATGTAAATTTATATTTCCACGGATTATCACCATCGTCCTCATCGGCGACCAAACCGCCTGTATAGCTTCGGAAAGCTTGAATTTGCCCTCCTTCAGATTTTATTTTTTCAATAAGTTGAATGGCGCTCAGGTGGTCGATTCCTGGGTCGAGTCCTATTTCATTTAAAAAAACCAAGTTTTGATTTTTTACAGTTTCATGTAAGGCTTTCATGGCTTCAGAGATGTAGGAGGCGGTACATAAATTCCGATTGTACTCCAAACACCATTGGGCAATGTGGATATGCAAATCGGCCGGCAACAAAGAAATAACAATTTCCGCCTTTTGTATCAATGGTTTTATTTGTTCATGTGCTTGGGTATCAAGCGTTAGAAACTGAACCGTTGATGAGGGTCTGTATAAGGGAGCCATGTAAGAAATATCGCGGTCGACCACCTTTAGAACAAGTTGATGTTGGGCACAATAGTGACTTAAATATTCAATTAAGAAATAACTGCTTTTACCAGCACCAAAGAGTAGGAAATAGTTCATGTTTCAAAAATAATAGATTTTAAAGACCTAAAAGGATAAATTTATCCAAAGTAAAAAACCAACTTAATTTAAAAATAATTTCTATATTTGAAAAATAAAAAACGAAACGCGGTTTCGCATATTCATCTAATTTAGGGTGTATATACGAAGGTTTGTTTCGTGTATATGGGAGTTAAAAGCGATTTTAAATTACGACTATGGCAAAACAGACAGCAAAGAAAAAGACTAAAGCAACCCCAAAAAAAAAGATTGACAAACCAACTACAAAAAAGGCGGTTAAGAAATCTGCACCTAAGACGGAAAAAACTAAGCAGATAAAAAAGGTTATTAAGAAAGCTCCTGCAAAGCAGACTATTAAAGCTAAAAAAGTAGTAGTTGCCGACACACCGACAGTTATTATAAAGAATTTTGACAAAATCAATTTAATCTCGCATAAGTTTACAGAACCTAACGAACATCCGAACAAGCTTAAATCGAACAAATTAAGCGTATCAGAAATCAACGGTATTGGAGTAAACACCTACTTGAAATTTCATTCAGCAGGAATTAAAACAGTCGAAGATTTTGCTAACGCTGGCGTTTCCAAAATTTCACAAGTATTGGGTTGGACAGATAAAGGCGGACTACCTCTTTATTTAAGAGGTCTTGCAGTTTACCAAAACAGAGTAATCAAAATAAAAGTTCCTAAAAAAATTTCTCAAAGTCCAATATACTTAGACATTGAAACCGACCTTTTTCAAAGAACAGTTTGGATGATTGGCATATACATCTCAAAGACAAACGAATTCATACAATTGATAGCAGACAAGCTAAATGATGAACCTAAAATAATTAAACAATGCTTGGAAATTTTATCTGACCATCCCAACGAACCTGTTATTTCTTATTCTGGTTCACGTTTTGATGAAAGAATTTTAAGAAAAAGATTCGATGAAGAAAAATTAAAACATAACCATTTAATATTTGACGACATATTACTTGATATTAAAGCTTCATTTGCATTCCCAATCAAATCATATACACTCGGTGATTTAGGAGAGTTTTATGGTTATAATTTCAAGCACCCAAATATGGATGGACAGCAAGTTGCAATGCTTTATTCTCAATATTCAAATGACTTAAAGAAATTTAGAGGTTATGAAAAACTATGCGACTATAACGAAGATGACGTCAAATCAATGGCATCAGTTGTTGAACACATTTATTTAAAATAATGGCAAAGAAACTAAGACTTTCAGAACTCGTAAACGAAATAGATGATGCAATTCAAAACAGATTTGCAGGTGAAACTTTTTGGATAACAGCAGAGATTACTGACGTAAAACCTCAAGACCCATCACGAAATTATCGTTTTATAAAATTCATAGAAAAATCAGGTGCTACAACTCTTGCGTCAATTGACGCAGTTTTTTGGGCAAGGTCATTACATCAAATTGAAAAATTCGAGAAAATTACAAATACAACATTTAGAAATGGGCTTGAACTCACTTGTAAGGTTGTTGTTACTTTTAATAATCGCTTTGGTTTAAAATTGGAAGTAATTGAAATTGATTGCACTTATGCTTTAGGTCAAATAGAACTTGAAAGACAGCAAACGATAGAAAAACTATTAAAGGATAATCCTAAAACGATAAAAAGAATTGATGAGCAGTTTTATACATTCAACAAAAGTCTCGAACTACCTATAGTTATTCAACGTATTGCTTTTATTACTGCTCCTAACTCTGACGGTCAGAGAGACTTCAACCAAGAATTAAAACTAAATAAGCATAAGTATGCTTTTTCGGTTTCTGAATTCTTAACACAAATTCAAGGAGACACTTCCAGTAAACTAATTATTCAAAAATTAAAACTTATTGAAGCAGAAAAGGGAAAATACGACATAGTGGTTATTGCTCGTGGTGGAGGTTCACAAACAGACCTACAGCCCTTTGATGACTACGAACTTTCAAAACACGTTGCAACTTTTCCTTTGCCAATTTACACAGGCATTGGACACGACAGAAACACAAGCATTGTTGATTTAATGGCTCGCCAACATAAAACACCAACAAAAGTTGCAAGCAGTATCATAGACCACAATTTTAATTTTGAAAGTGAAATATTGGATTTTAAAGAATACTTTTTTGAAACAGCTGAAAAAATGATAGATAAGGCCAAAGACAATTTACTTCAAATAAAACGCACTGTTAAGGCTTATAATCCGACAACAATTTTAAATAAAGGTTATGCAATAATCACAAGCAATGACCAAATTATTATAAATCCAATAGACATTAAAGCAAATAGTGAAATAAAAACAATTTTAAAAAATGAACTTATTCATAGCACCGTAACCAAAAAATCAAAAAATGAACTTAACATATAACAAAGCATACCAAGACCTTTCAAAACTTGTAGACGAAATCGGAGATGAAAAAATTAAATTGGATACACTCGCCGATAAAGTAAAACAGGCAAAAGAACTTATTGACTTTTGCGAAACCAAATTACGGACAATTGACAATAATGTTAAGGCTGCATTGACCGACAAGAAACCAGCGACAAAAAAGAAAAACCGCTTATAACAGCAACTTCAAGCAACTGGCGGTTCTGTATTTAATTGAAATTTCCACCACGTATCAACCTTTGTTCTTGGTTGATCTCGACCGAGACAAGATGCTTCGATCCCGCTTTAATGCAGAGCGCTACCTTTCTAAAGAGCAATTAATTCCTTTTCAAAACATATAATACAATAAAACTATGGCAGCTGAAGACCTCTTTGTTAATCCCCATACTATTACAAACCATGAGTCATTCGACAGAAATAGCAATTTGCTTAAAGAAATCCACAATACTAACAACTTTAATCAAAATGAGCAATACATAAAAGCGAATGGTAAAGTAACTTGTATTACATTACAACCACAGCCTATTGAAATTGTAATTATTGCGTTGCTCGGACATTGCAAAGCTTTGGATTGTTTTAACATCCATCTAAAAAATAATAGATTTTAAAGACCTAAAAGGATAAATTTATCCAATCAATTAATCAACAAAAAATACTTAATTTTTAATATTTGCAAAAATGAAAATATTATATAAATTTGTAATTATGATTATGAAAAAAATATTATTCGCAACACTTATCTTAAGTTCTCTTTTTATCGGCTGTTCAAAAGATGACACAGATGACGTAAAACAACCTACTAAAACCGAATTACTAACTGCTCACTATTGGCAAACAACAGCTTTAACAATTGACCCTCCTTTGTCATTTGGTGGCACATCTATTTCTGACATTTATGCTCAATTAGATAATTGCGAAAAAGACAATATTGAAAAATACAATACAAACAATACCATCATTTTTGACGAAGGCGCTACTAAATGCGACCCAGCTGACCCACAAACACAAACACTTCCTTGGTCATTTAACTCTGATGAGACTATCCTAACAGTTGACGGAGAATCATACAAAGTTCTGACTTTAACTTCAACTCAACTAAAAGTTAGTATCAGTGAAGTTATTGGTGGTGTCAACTACACTATCACTTCTACTTATGCTAAAAAATAAGAGTCATTAACCTATTTTAAAAAAACCAATGTTCAAAAGGCATTGGTTTTTTTATTGCTATAAAAACTTCACCAACACCTCGTCTTTCAAACCAACGACAACGTCAATAGTGGATTGTTTTAAGCAATAAACCATGTCTTCGTGATGGTGCAAATGTGATAGCCTTTGATAATGAGAGGATTTCTTTAAATAATCGGCAAAGTCGGAACCAGTCATTTGTAACAAATCCATTGCCATTAATGCCCCATCATCCTCAGTTGTTGCCATATTGCTGCTTATCAATCTTTGAGTTAGCAATCCTGCATACAAGGTATCTTCGAGATTTACTTTATTTTTCCAACCAGCACATAAAACGATACAATCAGCAGGATGATTAATCAACCAATCAATGGTTGCGTCCAAATTCAAAAAACTACCTGCCAATATGGTTTGTGCACCTGCCTCTTGAGCGGCATTAAAACACTTGGTTCCGTTGGTAGTGGTTAATGCTAACTTTTGGTTTAATACTTTACCGTCCATACATTCAAACGGAGAATTCCCCATGTCAAATCCTTCCATTTTAGCTCCATTTCTTTCTCCTGCAGTCAGGTAACCACTACTCTTTAGTGCAGCAGCTTCTTCGGCATTCAACACTGTTTTTACATGACTTGCCCCTTCATTAATGGCGGTTACAATAGTGGAGGTTGCTCTTAAAATATCAACCACTACCACATGTTTGTTTTGTACTTGATGGTATGGCAATAATGCAGGACTTAATAGGACTTCTATCTGAAACATTCCACAATAGTAGATATCTATTTTAAAATTATAAAATTTTTTGGTTGCATTTTTGCATTTACTTAAAAAAAGTGATGAATAAATTTTTCAAAACAGCTCTTTTACTACTTTTGATTGGCACAAACGCCCTTTTTGCTCAATCATTGTTTGAAAAAGGAATGGGATATTTCCAAAACAGAGATTATACTGAGGCAATAAACTCGTTTAACCAAGCTTTAGAAAACAATAACCGCGATGCTGAACTTTATTTTTATAGAGGTTCTAGTTATTTAATGCTTCAAAAACCGAATATTGCATTGGTCGATTTTAATCAATGTATTTTATTGAATGCCAATAAAAACGAAGCCTATTTATACCGTGCTATTTGTCACCATGCACTCAAAAATTACACCTTTGCTGAAGGGGATTATTTAATTTACAAACAAAGTCAGACTAATACTATCGAAGTTTTAAAAAGCCTAATTCAACTGATGGAAGAAATGCAAGATTATGCCAAAGCGGCTGAATATTGCACAGAGTTTATCAGTCAAGATCCTAATAATATTACTGTAATTAAAAAAAGAGCCTTGTATTATTTAGCAATTGACTCCATTGACTTATCTATAAAAGACATTGACAAGGCCATTCAAATAAACAAATATGACACGAGCGCTTGGATGATGAAAGGCAATATCTATTATGACGCCTCTATGTTTATGAAGGCAATAGATGCTTACAATGTAGTATTACTGTATGAACCCTCCAATTTATTGGCTCTTCTGAACCGTGCAGATGCGTTTATGTCAATACGATTATTTGATGAAAGTATTCGCGACTTGCGTAGTATTACGATGCTCGACCCATCCAATACCGCCATTTATTACGACTTAGGATTTTGTTATTTACAAACAGGACAAAACGAGAAAAGTATTTTTTACTTGACCAAATCTTTGGATTTTGAGAAAGAAAATTTGGGTAATATTTTAACTTTACGTGGTGTTGCCTATTTGAATCAAAAAATGAATCAGGAGGCTTGTAGCGATTGGAAAAAAGCAGAAAAAATAGGATTTAAAGATGCCACTAAATACATTCTAAACTACTGTAAGTAGTGCGGGGTAAATAAAGCCTATCTACTTACTTAAAAATAGGCGAAGTATATATTCCCCATTTGTTGAGGCGGTATAAAACCGAAACTTTCAATACTCCCAAACCATAAATACTGCTGCGTTTAAAGTTGATACTACTTGCTTCGTCAAAATATTTGGTTGGACAGGTAATTTCTGCAATATCAAAATTGGCGTTAAATACTTGTGCAATCATTTGATTGTCGAAAATAAAATCATCTGAATTGGCTTCTATGTTTATTTTTTCAAATATTTTTTTATCAAATGCTCTGTAACCGGTGTGGTATTCTGAAAGCTTCTGACCCATGAGTATATTTTGGAACAGTGTTAAAATACGGTTTGCAATGTATTTATAAATCGGCATTCCACCTTTCAAAGCACCTTTGCCTAAAATACGACTCCCAAACACTACTGGATAAACCTCATTGGCAATAAGATAAGCCATACTTTCAATCAATTTTGGGGTGTATTGATAATCGGGGTGTACCATGATAATGATATCAGAACCAATTTCTAAGGCCTTGTTATAACAGGTTTTTTGATTACCACCATAGCCTCTGTTTACCTCATGCCTAATTACATGTTTAATACCCAAATCTTTGGCTTTTTGCATAGTTTCATCTTTGCTGTTGTCATCCACTAAAACCACTTCATCCACTATATCCATAGGAATTTCTTTATAAGTTTTTTCCAATGTGGCAGCAGCATTATAAGCAGGCAAAACAACGGTAACCTTTTTATTCTTAATCATAAAAGGTGCAAATTTAATCTATAATATCTACATTTTCCCCTTAAAAAATTTGCACTTTTCAATAAGTTTACATAATGTTGAGGCATGAATCAACTTTTACATTCTTTTCGTGGTCAAGTTTTTGAAGCATCTATGCAACTTTTCAAAAAAGTATTATTGCGCCATTTACTTACGAGTATCCTTATAAGTCTAGTAACTTTTGCCATTGCCATACCGCTCATACTTCAAGGTCTTGGTTGGACATTTAATGATTTAAGTAATTTTCAAACCAACGTTCAAGAATCATTACAGAACCTTGACAAAGGCTCAAACCCTTATGATGCTATCTTTTCGTTGTTTGGGGATGTAAATATCCCTTTAATTGTTTTGGCAATAACAATTAGTTTAATTCTCAATATTTGGTCTTACGTCGCTTTTTTAAAAATTAATGAAAATGAAGTTTTTGGCAAGTCCTACAGTTTAGTTGATATATACCGCCAAGTGAGTCTTAATCTTGTATTCAGAACAATAGGCATTTATCTTCTACTCAACTTTTTTATTGTTGCCTCTTTTGGTTTGTTTTTTGCCATCATTTTCATCATTGGCTCTATTTCTGTGGCACTTGCGGCCATTATTGGATTTATTGGCTTTTTTCTCCTTTTAATTCTAATGGTAAGATTTTCTTTAGTTCTTCCTGCAATTATTCACGACAACTTGAGTATGAGTGAAGCCTTTGGTTTTAGTTTCCAAAAAATAACATTCAAAAGAGCCGGTTTAATCTTTTTGATTGGAATTGTTTTTATAATAGCCACTTCTATGGTAACGGGTATTTTTTCACTCATCATTAATTTGGCATTGGGCAACAATGAAAACCTAGTAATGGTTTCTTTTATAATAAACCAAGGCTTTTCATTGATTATAGGAGGCTTATCGGGAGCATTTATTTTTGCGGCATTAAGTGCCTTATACTACCGATATACCGAACATGGCAAGGATGATAGTGAAGAAGAAAATTTCGACGCTCACGTCATTGATTCAAACTAAAACAAAGCTATTCCATCCATCGCATTTGGTTTCTCCAAGTCCATCATTTTGAGAATAGTTGGAGCAACATCTGCTAATTTCCCTTTACTAGGAATGGCACTACACTTGTCAGACAAAATAAAACAAGGAACGGGATTCATGCTGTGTGCGGTATTAGGGCTTCCATCAGGATTCTTAGCTTCATCTGAATTGCCATGGTCGGCAATGATGATAAACTGATACCCTTTACTTAATCCTTTTTCTACAATTTTTTGAGCACAACTGTCAACCGTTTCTGCTGCTTTAATGATGGCATCCCAAACACCAGTGTGTCCAACCATATCGGTATTGGCAAAGTTCAAACAAATAAAATCGTAAGACTGAGTATCTAAAACATGTAAGATTTTATCGGTTAATAGCAAAGCACTCATTTCAGGCTGTAAGTCATAAGTAGCGACTTGAGGTGAAGGTTCCATCAATCGCGCTTCACCTTCGAACAGTTCTTCTCTGCCTCCTGAAAAAAAGAAAGTAACATGAGGATATTTTTCTGTTTCGGCACTTCGCAATTGTGTTTTTCCGTGTTTACTAATAACCTCTCCTAATGTTTCTGTAATATCATTTGATTTAAAAACAACATGAATATTTTGGTATGTTTTATCATACTCTGTCATGGTGGCGAAATACAATTGTTTGACATGCATTCCAAATTCGTGGTTACTTTGCTGAGTAAGCACTTGGGTAATTTGACGACCACGGTCTGTTCTAAAATTAAAACAAAAAACAGCATCACCATCTTTTATTTTAGTTGCTTCTGTTCCATTTATAGTGCATGGTTCTATAAACTCATCTGTTACTCCATTTTTGTAACTTGCATTTATAGCCTCGGCGGTCGATTTAAAATCTTCTCCCAAACCATCCACCATCAATTTATAGGCTTTCTTGGTTTTAGCCCATCTTTTGTCTCTATCCATTGCAAAATATCGACCTATAATAGACACTACTCTAGCGTTTGTATTTGCAATTGCCGTTTCTAGGTCATTCAAATATTGTAAAGCAGATTGTGGATCGGTATCTCTTCCGTCTGTAAACGCATGAATATAAATTTGTGCCACTCCTTTTTGAGTAAAAATATGACACAATTGAATTAAATGTTCAATACTACTGTGAACGCCGCCATCACTCACTAATCCAATGAGGTGGAGTGGCTTTTGATTTTCTATACAATAATTGGCCAACTTTACTATTTCATTTTCATTGGCGGCTGAACCATCTTCGAATTTTTTGTTAATCAAAGCGAGTTGTTGCCACACTACTCTTCCTGCACCAATATTCATATGTCCAACTTCGCTGTTTCCCATTTGCCCATTTGGCAAACCGACCTCATTTCCAAATGTGGTTAAGGTTGTGTTTGGCACTGTTTGAAACAGTTGATTGATAAAAGGAGTTCGAGCATTGTAAATACCATCAGTAAAATCTTTCTTACCAATACCCCAACCATCTAAAATCATTAAAAACACTTTTTCAGAATTCATGTTACAAAGATATTACTCCGTTTTGATATCCGAATACAAAGTCGTTTTTATTCCTTTAAATTTGCAAAATGAATCTTGAGAAACTAACCAATGAAGTCGGTCAACTTTGCAAAGAAGTAGGTGCAAATATTATTCAACAAAGACTAAATTTTAACCCTGCCGTTGTCGTAGAAAAGGGTTTGAATCAATTAGTGAGTTTTGTGGATATTGAAGCCGAAAAACAACTGGTAAAGGGGTTAAAAAAATTGATTCACGAGGCAGGATTTATAACAGAAGAAAACACAGTAGAGCAACTAAACACTGAACTTGAACTTGTTTGGATTATTGACCCCCTAGATGGCACTACCAATTTCATTCATAACTTACCTGTTTACAGCATCAGCATTGCACTTGCCAAAGGAAATGAAATTTTAATAGGCGTGGTTTACGAAATGGGTAAAAAAGACCTGTTTTCGGCTTGGCAAAATGGGGGCGCTTGGTGCAATGGAGAAAAAATAAGTGTGACTAAAACAAGTGAACTTTCTCAATCTTTAATAGCAACAGGCTTTCCATACTATGAGTTCGACCAAATGGAGGCTTACATCAAAACCTTAACTTATTTAATGAAAAATACACATGGATTGAGAAGATTAGGGTCTGCAGCGGTTGACTTGGCTTATGTGGCATGCGGAAAGTTCGATGCTTTTTTCGAAACAGGACTTCATGCATGGGATGTGGCGGCAGGTTGTTTACTGGTTCAAGAAGCAGGAGGAACTGTTTATGATTTTAAAGGCGAAACAAATTATGTTTTTGGCAAAAGCATTACCGCAGGCAATGTCCCTGTGAATGAAATTTTGAATCAATTGGTGCAATCTAACTTTAAATAACACAATTGAATTATTTTGTCTAGTGACCGTTCAGAACCCTTACTTTACAATCCACTTCCAAAATTTTTGATGTAATTTGGGAATAACGATTGCCATTATCGGCACTAAAATCAAGGTAAATACCAATGTTTTTATCAATTGATGCAATTCTGACAATAAAGGAAAAATTAAAAAAAACATCAAATTAATAACGGGATAAACAAACAACCAAGAGATTAAGATCATTTTCCATCTTTTGGGTTTTACTTCAGAATTACTTTGCATAATAGATGGACAAAATTAACCTTATTTAAAACAAAAATCCCCATTTTTAGATGGGGATTTTTGTTTTGGTTGAATCTTAAAATTAATTTTTCTCGAATGTTAAGTAATCGGTTTCACCACTTCCGCCGCTTACATCCAACAATTCAATTTTATTTGCAGACTGAGAGATAAAATCCCAATCGTCGTTTAAATCTTCAAAATCATTAGTTAAGTCAAAATAAAGATTAAAATCTAAATCATCCTGACTGTCATCGTTGCTATTGCTATCTGTAATACTCCATGCACCTGTGTAATTCACACTTCCTTTTGTAGCATAAACGATACCGTTTGATTGGAATGTAAAGTTATATCCTGCGAATTTGCTAGTTTCATCAACCTGAGAATCGATATATTTAGTAATTCTCCAAGTCCCTGATTGTACATTGCTGTTAATTTGAGTAGTTGATTTGGCATCATCATCTTTAGAACATGAGGAAAAAGTGAGGATAATTAAACTTAGATAGAATAAGATTGACTTCATTTTTATATTATTTCTTTTATTTTTTAACTGAACAAGTGTTGATGCCAAAAGGTTTGTACAAAGGGCAAAAACTAATTAAACTTGTGAGCACAAAAATAATAGATAATATTAACAAAACAAGTCCCAAAGTACCCGTTACAGTTCCGTTAAAATACAATAGTCCCATAATTGCAGCAATTATCACTCTAATAACTCTGTCTGCGGTTCCCATATTTTTTTTCATATTGATAAATATTTGTTGCCACAAATGTAAAAGAAGTATCAGGTCAATTAAAATGACCTACATCATGTTTTTTATAACACTTAACAAAAGCTAAAAAACAATTAGTTTAAAATTAGTTTTAAATCCTGTGGATTTGAATCATCAAACAAAAGATGTTCTTGAAGGGTAGTCGCCATACTTATCCCTACAAAATCTGCATTTACAGGAAAAGCTCTATAGCTTCGGGAGGCTAAAACTGCAATACGAATTTTGGCGACTTGTCTTTGCAAAAGTGGCAAAAAAGCAGAAATCAAAGTTTTACCAGTATTTAACACATCATCAACCACCACCAAAGATTGTTCTTTGATATCAGTCATGTTGCAATCCGAGAAAAAGGAAGGTTCAAAATTATTTCTATCGATTACTATATTGATTAACTCTACTTTAAGATCACTTATCAATCGGAGTTCGTTAGCAATTTGTTCAGCCAAATACATTCCACGGTTATCTACACCTGCTATATAAAGCAGATTCGACTCCATATTATCCTCATAAATTTGCCACGCTAATCGTTTGATTTTATGGGTAATTTGTTTGTGATTAAGAATAATTGCTGACTGACTCATAGACGATTCAAACTTAAATAAAAAATATTACAAAAACTAAGCTTCAGCTTGTTCATCATTAATTGCTTGAACACCCGGCAAAATTTTACCTTCGAAATATTCCAACAAAGCACCGCCACCAGTTGAGACATAACTCACCTTGTCTGCCAATCCAAATTGGTAAATTGCAGCGGCACTGTCTCCTCCACCAATTAAACTAAAGCCTCCTTTTTGAGTAACACTTGCTACTGAATTCGCCACAGATTTGGTTCCATTTTCAAAATTTGACATTTCAAAAACCCCCATTGGTCCATTCCATAAAACTGTTTTTGAAGCTTCAATTTCAGCAGTAAATGCAGCAATAGCTTTAGGTCCAATATCTAATCCCATAAACCCGTCAGGAATAACATCATTGTTACAAAAAGAGGTTTCAGCATCATTGGCAAATTTATTGGCAATTTTACTGTCTTCGGGCAACAACAACTTAACCCCTTTGGCTTTTGCTTTTTCAATCAATTCGAGGGTTAAAGGCATTCTATCATCTTCGCAAAGAGAACTTCCTATAGCACCACCCATTGCCTTAGCAAACGTGTAAGCCATTCCTCCACCCACAATAATTGTATCTGCAATTTGCATTAAATTCTCAATAATCAATAATTTATCGGACACTTTAGCACCACCGACAATAGCTGTAAATGGACGCTGAGGATTGTCTAATACTTTTTTAGCATTCTCAATTTCATTGGCCATTACGTATCCAAAACACTTTTTACCTTTAAAAAAACCAGCAATTATAGAAGTTGAGGCATGGGCACGATGGGCTGTTCCAAATGCATCATTAACATAAAAAGTCCCTAGTTTAGCTAATTTTTGAGCAAAATCAAGGTCGCCTTTTTCTTCTTCTTTATAAAATCTTAAATTTTCAAGCAATAATATTTCGCCATTTTTTAGATTAGCACTCAAAGAAAGGGCATCATCTCCTATACAATCTGGCGCAAAATGAACAACAGCATTGGTCAATTCTTTTAATCTTTCAACAATATGGCGCAGAGAAAACTTATCTGCAGGACCTTCTTTAGGACGACCTAAGTGACTCATTAAAATACAAGAACCACCATCGCTAAGAATTTTTTGAATAGTGGGAATCGTTGCTCTCATTCTAGAATCATCACTAATATTAAAATGAGCATCTAAAGGCACATTGAAATCGACACGTATTAATACTTTTTCGTTTTTGAAATTAAAATCGTTGATTGTTAACATTTAATTAAATATTTTATGAGGGCACAAAAATAAGTTAAAATATTATTGTTTAATTTGCAAAACGAAAAAAATTACACTTTGGAATTATCGATAGATGAGATAAAGAAGCCTATAAACTCAGATTTAACAGCCTTTGAGAGCACTTTTAGTCAAAGCATGAAAACTTCTGTGCCTTTGCTAAATACGATAATGAATTACATTGTCAAACGCAAAGGGAAGATGGTGCGACCGATGTTTGTGCTTTTTTGTTCAAAACTTCATGGTGAAATCAATGAAAGAACCTATCGAGGGGCTAGCTTAATTGAACTATTACACACTGCTACTTTGGTACATGATGATGTAGTAGACGGCAGCGACATGAGAAGAGGTTTTTTTAGTATTAATGCCCTTTGGAAAAATAAAATTGCCGTATTAGTAGGTGATTATTTGTTGGCAAAAGGTTTACTCTTATCAATAGACAATGATGATTTTGACTTATTGAAAATAGTAAGCGAAAGTGTTAAAAAAATGAGTGAAGGCGAGTTACTCCAACTCGAGAAAGCACGTAGATTAGACATTACTGAAGAGATTTATTACGACATCATCACCAAAAAAACAGCATCTCTAATAGCCAGTTGTTGTGCCATAGGCGCTGCGGCCGCCAATGCAGATAGTGCCACTATTGAAAAAATGCGCTTGTTTGGCGAACATACCGGTATTGCTTTTCAAATAAAAGATGACTTGTTCGATTACGGAGATAATAATGTTGGCAAACCAACGGGATTGGATATCAAAGAAAAAAAGATGACTTTGCCATTGATTCATGCGTTGAATCAGTCGGACTCTTCTGAAAGAAAACACATTATTTACCTGATTAAAAACAAAAACACCAACAAGAAAAAAGTAGCAGAAGTACTTCAGTTTGTTAAAGAAAAGGGGGGATTTGAATATGCTCAAAAACAGATGATTGACCATAAAAATAAAGCCCTGAGCCTACTACAAGAAATGCCAAACAATGAAAGCCGTGCTAGCTTAGAAGCTCTTTTGGAATTTGTGATATTACGCAAAAAATAGGCTCTGGACACGTATCCTATTTACTTAATCCCCTTTATAATTGCTTGTTAGGTCAAATTAGACCTTAAAAAAACAGGTTCAACTTTACAAAAAGATTTCTTTATCTATTTTAGAAAAACATTAAATTTGCAAAAAATATAATATATGCTGCCTAACTCTTATCTAAGCAATGCCGATGTCAACTTCATAGACGACTTATATAAACAGTACCAAAAGGACATTACTTCTGTGGAATATGGATGGCAAAAATTCTTTGAAGGATTTGATTTCGGAAGTGGCAAATCAAGCAACGGCTCAAGCGGTGTTAGCGATGATACTCTCAAAGAAATCAACGTATTAAATTTAATTAATGCCTATCGTACAAGAGGTCATTTGTTTACCAAAACCAATCCTGTAAGAGAAAGAAGAACCTACTCTCCTACTTTAGATATCGCCAATTTTGGTTTATCTGAAGCCGACCTTAACAACATTTACAATGCTGGTAATGATGTAGGACTTGGTTCTGCCAAACTTGCTGATATTATCCAACACCTTAAAACAACTTACTGTGAGAGCATTGGTGCTGAATACATGCACATAGGTGACCCTGTTAAAATTGAATGGTTGCGCCAATTAATGGAAACAACCAAAAATATTCCAAATTTAACCATCGAAGAAAAAAAACAATGCTTGAACAAATTGAATCAAGCAACGGCATTCGAAAACTTTTTACACACTAAGTTTATCGGACAAAAAAGATTTTCTTTAGAAGGCTTAGAATGTTTGATACCAGCCCTAGATAGTGTTATTCATTATGGTGCAGAATTGGGCGTTCAGGAATTTGTAATGGGCATGGCACACCGAGGAAGACTAAATGTGTTGGCTAATATTTTCAACAAAACCTACTCTGATATTTTCAGTGAGTTTGAAGGAAAAGTATTCCAAGACGACCAATTTGAAGGCGATGTAAAATACCACTTAGGTTACACTACCCTTGTAAACACATACAATAGCAAAGAAGTTAAACTAAAATTAGCTCCTAACCCTTCTCACCTTGAGGCTGTAAATCCTGTTGTGAAAGGTATAGTGAGAGCAAAACTAGACCATCAATATGAAGGCAATATCAACCGTATTTGCCCTATCTTAATTCATGGAGATGCTGCCATTGCTGGTCAAGGCATTGTTTACGAAGTAGTTCAAATGAGCGGTTTGGAAGCCAACAGAATTGGTGGCACCATGCATATTGTTACTAACAATCAAATAGGATTTACAACCAATTATACCGACAGCAGAACAAGTATTTACTGTACGGATGTTGCAAAAACAACAAATTGCCCCATTTTTCATGTGAATGGCGACGATGTTGAAGCGGTAGTTCACACTATTAAAATGGCAATGGCATACAGAAATCAATTCAATTGCGATGTTTTTATCGACTTATTAGGTTACAGAAAATACGGACACAATGAAGGAGATGAACCTCGTTTTACTCAACCATTGCTTTACAAATTAATTGCTACCCATGCTAATCCACGCGAAATTTACAAAGAAAAACTCATTGCTCGTGGCGACATAGACGCAGCTATAGCTGAAGAAATGGAAGAGAAATTCAAGGCATTGCTGCAAGTAACGCTTGATGATGTTAAGCAAAACAAAGCGCCTGAATCTAAACCAAAAGTTGATGATTTATGGAAAGACTTCCATTATCCTACTGAACTTGATTTCTTAAAATCGGCAAACACATCATTTGAGGCAAACCGTTGGAAAGAATTGGCTCAAAGCATCAACACCATTCCTGACAATAATTTACCAATCAAAAAAGTACAACAATTGTATCAAGGTAGATTGAAAATGATAACTGAAAATCAGTTTGACTGGGCAATGGGTGAATTAATGGCTTATGCAACCTTACTCGACGAAGGCCATTCTATTAGATTGTGTGGTCAAGATTGCGAAAGAGGCACATTCAGTCACAGACATGCTTTAATCAAAAAAGAAGATTCAGAAAGCGAATATGTACCATTACAAAACATAAGCAAAAACCAAGGCAAATTCAATGTTTACAATTCTTTGTTAAGCGAATATGCGGCACTAGGTTTTGAATATGGATACAGTGTAACAACCCCTAATGATTTAACAATTTGGGAGGCCCAATTTGGTGACTTTGCCAATGGCGCTCAAATTATGATTGACCAATTTATTGCAAGTGCAAGTACTAAATGGGCACAATACAGCGGCTTAGTTATGATGTTACCTCATGGATATGAAGGACAAGGTCCAGAGCATTCATCAGCCCGTTTGGAAAGATTCTTACAACTTTGCGCGAGTTTTAATATGCAAATAATCAATTGCAGCACTCCTGCCAATTATTACCACGCATTAAGAAGACAGTTAAAAAGACCTGATTTCAGAGTCCCTCTTATTGCCATGACTCCGAAAAGTTTATTGAGACACCCTCAGTGTGTCAGTCAAATTGATGACTTTACTCAAGGAAGTTTCCAAGAGCTAATCAATGACAACTATGTAGAATCAAAAAAAGTAAAAAGAGTAGTGTTATGTTCAGGTAAAATCTACTACGACTTGTTAGAAAAACAGCAAGTAGAGAAAATCAAAAACATAGCAATTGTTCGTGTAGAACAATTATTCCCATTACCAGAAAAACAATTGGCTGAAATTTACGAATTATATTCAAATGCAGAATTTGTATGGGTTCAGGAAGAGCCAAGAAACATGGGCACATGGATGCATTTCAGTCGTTATGAATTACCTTTTACGCTAAGATATATAGGCAGAAAAAGCAGTGCAAGTCCTGCAACAGGCTACAAAAAAACGCATGACAAAGAACAAGCTGCCATTATAAACGAAGCTTTTGCTTAGTATAAATAAATGAAGCTTCACTACAAACAATACGGAAATACTGGAGAAGCCATTTTTATTCTTCACGGTATTTTTGGCATGTTGGACAATTGGCATAACATTGCCAAAGTACTTGCTGAACACTTTATTGTTTACACTATTGATGCGCGCAATCACGGCAAATCTCCTCATGCAGATGAAATGAGCTACCAATTAATGGCCAAAGATGTTATAGAATTGGCAGACGATTTAGGCATCAACAAATTCATTTTATTAGGACACAGCATGGGAGGCAAAACGGCCATGTGGGCGGCACATCAATTTCCTGAGAGAATTTCAAAATTAATAGTGGCTGACATAGCTCCTAAAACTTATGTGGCTGGCCATACGCCTTATTTTAAAGCGCTAAAAGAAATTCCATGGTCTACATTACAGTCAAGAAAAGACATTGATGATGCTTTACTCTCTTATGAGCAAAACATGGGAATTAGACTTTTTTTAGCCAAAAATATTGAAAGAAATGAAAACGGAGTATTTGAACTAAAATGCAATATCAGTGCGATAGAGAATGCATATCCTGAAGTAATTGGTGCATTAAATTTTAGCCAAACAAACACTATCCCTACACTATTTATTCTGGGTGAAAATTCCAATTATTTAAGAGAAGAAGACAAGCCCTATATAGAATCTTACTTTAAGAATGTGACTTACCAAACTGTTTCAAAAGCAGGTCATTGGTTACATGCAGACAACCCTAGAGAGTTCATTGACAAGCTTTTTGCTTTTTTGCTATAATGCTTAAAAAATTTAGTAAAAATAATTTTATTTATAGATAAATTGCGGGCAAATAAAACCCCATAGGTTTCACAAAAATGAATGACAAAAAACTTAAAATTATATCTGTAATTGGAGCTCGCCCTCAGTTTATTAAAGCCTCTCCAATTGAGTTAGCTTTTTCTAAATACCCTCAAGTTGAATTTTATTCAATCCATACAGGTCAGCACTATGACACCAATATGAGTGAAATATTTTTCAACCAGTTAAAATTAAAGCAACCATATAAAACTTTAGAATCGGGAGGGAAAAGTCACGGCAAACAAACTGCGGATATCATCATTGGTATTGAAGAACTATTAATTGAGATAAAGCCCGATCTTATTATTGTTTATGGCGATACCAATTCCACGATTGGGGCTGCTTTGGCTGCGGCAAAACTACATATTCCTATTGCGCATATTGAGGCAGGATTGCGTTCTTTCAACAAACAAATGCCCGAGGAAGTTAACCGCATACTTACGGACCATATAAGTGATTTACTCTTTGTCCCTTCAGAAAATTCAGTCACTCAACTTGCAAACGAAGGTATCCAAAAACAGATTTTTTTGTGCGGCGATGTAATGAAAGACATTATGACAATTTGCTTGGACCAAAAAATCATTCCTGAAATAACCAAGAAAAACTACTATTACACCACCATTCACAGGCCTTATAATACGGATGACAAAGAAAGGCTTATTTCCATACTCAATACTTTAAACGAACTTGACAAAAAAGTTATTTTTTCTATCCATCCTAGAACTTTAAATTTACTCAAAAACACCTATCAAGTTGAACTCAACTTTGACAATATTGAATTTATAGAACCACAAGGCTATTTTGACAACTTAGCTTATTTAAAAAACTGCGACTGTGTGATTACCGATTCAGGTGGAATGCAAAAAGAAGCTTATTGGCTTCAAAAAAAATGTATCACAATAAGAAAAGAAACTGAATGGTCTGAAACATTAGAAAATGGATGTAATACACTTGTTTTTGATGATTTAAATGAAATTAAAAACATACTAAAAACCGAGAATTTACATTTCGACAATTCTCTTTATGGCACCGCAAATGCAAGCGAGATAATCGCAGAACGAATTATTGATTTTATCCAGAAAGCATAATCCACTGAAACTATTTAAACTTCATTCAGTATTAATTTAGCATCTTTGCAATAAAATTGATTTAACTAAAGAGCCAATGATTTCAATTGTTAGAACATCTACAATCCCCAAAAGATATCTTTCCGATATTTACAACAATCATTTAACGGATGTTAATCTATTAACTTTTGAAGAACTAAAGGCAAAGATATTCGGTTATTTCATCAATGAATTTGACCAATACTCTTATTACCTAAACAAAGGCGAAAAATACCATTGCGAAGAAATTATTACAAACGATTGGATTCTTCAAAAAAAATGGGCAAGTGAACATGGCCTAAGTCCACATTTAAGTTTAGATGATATTTTTTTGGAGCAAATCAAATATTATAAACCCATAATTTTTGTTGACAATAGCAGTTATTTCATGTCCCATAATGCTGAGGAATTTAAACAAAAGTATAATGTGAGTAAAATCATTGCTTGGGATGGATACACCGGCAGTCAGTTTAAGCAACAAAGCAAAGGAGTAGATTTAATTATTACTTGTGTTGAATATATCAAAAAAATCTATAAAGATTTAGGATTTGAAAGCAAGTTACTTCCCTTTGGTTTCGACAAAAGAATATTTGATCAATTAAAATCAAGTTTAACATTCCAAAACCGTTTGTGTTTTACGGGTTCCATATCCGACAATGTTCACAAAGAACGCAAGGAATTACTACTTACTATTCTGAAAAATAAAATCCCTTTGGAATTGTACATTAGCAATATTGGCAATAAAAATACTTGGCTAAGTCGCGCTCAAATAAGAGCATTTAAAGACTTTCGACTCAAAGATTTTAAAGATTATTACACCTTACAATCTCATAATTTAGGTGGCGTGTATGGCATAGAAATGTATAGAACAATAGGTCAGAATGCCATTCAACTAAACAGTCATGGAGATGGTTCTTTGCAAGCCGGAAATATGAGATTGTACGAGGCTACTGGCATGGGAACGCTACTACTTACCGACTGGAAAAGCAATTTACCCGACTTGTTTGTTCCTGAAAAAGAAATCATTACCTACAAAAACAAAGCAGAAGCCATAGACAAAATCAACTATTACTTAAAAAACACAAACGAAGCCAAAAAAATTGCATTAAATGGTCAAAAAAGAACTTTTGCTCAGTATAGCACTCAAACTAGAATGATAGCATTTGAGACTATTTGCGATGCAATGCTCCAATAAATAATGTTGAAGGAGTTCTTAATATTGTATTCTTTAGATTAAAAAAAATAAATGTAAATTTGCCCTTTCATGTTTTTCTCTATCAAATGAAATTAGCATGAAAAAAAAGTAATTAAAAATGCTAGCAACCCTTTACAGATCGATACTTCCGCCTAAGCTTAGAGCTCATATTTACACCTTTTTCTTAGGTGAATTACTGGTATTCATCAGGAATTTTAGAATGAATGCTAAATGCAAATTTACATTCTTGTTTCAAAAAATTCTTCCCAAAACCGATTATAACAAAGCCTTAGCATTTATGGGTAGACACGGCTTAAGTTCTTATCCAGCGCCTTATGTTCTCGACTACAAAAACAGAACGGTCAATTTAGAGTTCGACAACGACAAGCAAATGCATTACTGCCTGCACAATGGCAAAAAACTGTATTTTACTTCAACATTCGGGAAAGCACAAATTATAAAATTATATAAAAGTTTAATAACTGAACAAGACATTAGAAGTGCACACCGTTATGTTGAAAATTATGAGGATTTAAAAGGGATGACTCTATTAGATGTGGGTTCTGCTGAAGGTATTTTCACTTTAGATAATATTGAGAAATTAGAACATGCTTATTTATTTGAAGTTGAGCCTTTTTGGATAGATGCCCTTCATGCAACATTTGAACCTTGGAAAGAAAAAGTTACTATTATTAAGAAATATGTGGGCGACCAAATAAGTGAAGATTTTATTACCATTGATGAATTTTTAAAGGACAAACCGAATCACCATTTATTTATAAAAATGGACATTGAGGGTGCAGAACAAAAAGCACTTGAAGGCGCAAAAAACACGCTTGAAAATGGCCAACACATTACCACTGCGATTTGCACCTATCACAAACCTAAAGACCCAGAAAAGTTTGAGAAACTACTTCGAAATCATGGCTTCAAAACCAACTTTTCTGAAGGTTATTTATTTTGGGGAAAACGATTAAGTAAAGCTGTAATAAGAGGAGTTAAACACTAAGATGTCATTATTCAGCAAAATACCTGTTGTCAAAGAATTGGTTTATTCGCTTAAAAAACGCTCGTTTAAGAAACAATGGCGTCAATTAAATTCGCATAATTTAACTTCGGTGGGTGAGCGTTTTTTTCCTATCAACAACGTTAAAGTGGGCAACATGAGTTATGGCGCTTTAAACATCCAAAGTTTGTTTGAACAAGAGGGAGAAAGTCTTAAAATAGGGAATTTCGTTTCAATTGCTCCTGGCGTAATTTTCCTTTTGGGGGTTAATCACCAAATGAATACACTATCAACGTTTCCATTGTATAGTCGCTATGTCGAACCGTCAAATAAAGATGCGGTTATCAAAGGTCCATTAATAATTGAAGATGAAGTTTGGATAGGCACTAATGCCATTATACTATCAGGACTTACCATAGGCAAAGGCGCTATGATAGCCGCAGGTGCTGTGATAACCAAAGATGTGCCTCCTTATGCTATTGTAGGAGGAAATCCTGCCAAAATCATTCGCTATAAATTCCCTCCCGAAATAATCGAATTGATTGCTCCTATTTATTTAAATGATTTGCCTTCCACTTTTATCAAAGAGAACATCAATCTACTATATCATCCTCTTCAAACTACTGAAGACGCACTTAAACTAGTGGAAAAAATTAAACATTATCAATCCCAAAATGGCTAGAATTATAGCAATATATTTACCTCAGTTTCACCCAATTCCAGAAAATGACGTGTGGTGGGGCAAAGGATTTACAGAATGGACCAATGTGGGAAAAGCTAAACCGCTTTTCAAGAATCACTACCAACCCCGTGTGCCTGCCGACCTAGGATATTATGATTTAAGACTTTCCGAATCACGCGAGGCTCAAGCCAAACTTGCACAAGAATATGGTGTTGAAGGTTTTTGTTATTGGCATTATTATTTTGGCAATGGCAAACGCTTACTTGAAAGACCCTTTAATGAGGTTTTACAAAGCGGGAAACCCGACTTCCCTTTCTGTTTAGGTTGGGCAAACCACAGTTGGAAAGACAAACAATTTAACAAAGAAGGTGACGATAAACTCTTAATTGAGCAAATTTATGGCGGTGAGTCCGACTATACCGAACATTTTAACACGCTTTTACCAGCATTTAAAGACAAACGCTATATAAAAGTTGAAAACAAACCATTGTTTTTCATCTACGCACCCAATGAAATACCTGATTTAGAAAACTTCATGCAGTTATGGCAAAAACTTGCCAAAGAAAACGGACTTGAAGGCATTCACTTTGTTGGCAATACGCACCACATTGATGAAATAAATAAATTAAAAAACAAAGGTTTTGATGCTGTTGGATTGGTTAGATTATTCCATGTTTTCAAAAAAGAATACTCCTTACTTAGTAGAGCCTATGTTAAGTTTATGCGTATTTTCCTTAAACGTGGCAGGGTGTTGGATTACGAAAAATGCGCCAAACATTTCCATGGGAATGAAGACCAAAGAACGGACTGCTACCCAAGTATTTTCCCTAATTGGGACCACTCTCCACGCTCTGGTAGAAATGGGCATATATTACACAATTCTAATCCTGTAGCTTTTAAAAAACATGTTAAAAATGTTTTGAATATGGTAAAAGACAAGCCACAAGAAAAGCAAATAGTGTTTATACGTTCGTGGAATGAATGGGCAGAAGGCAATTATATGGAGCCCGACTTAAAATTTGGCAAAGCCTATCTCGAAGCCTTAAAAGAAGCTTTAGATGAAACTCAATAAATAATCCACCTCATAAATAACACTTTTAATCGACAAGTTAAATCGACTCTTCTATTTTAATATAAATTCGCAACAGTAAAATGGGAGTAATAATCAGACAAAGTTTTAAAGCCTCAATTTCAAATTACATTGGAGTTGTTCTAGGGTTTATTAGTCTAATCTTTTTATTTCCACTTTTTTTTACCCCTAGAGAACTGGGTGCTTATCGCTTATTTATAGAACTTGGTGGTGTACTTTCTGCTTTTGCATTAATGGGAACTAATTCCAGTATCAACCGTTTTTTTCCTTATTTTAAAACAAATGATCAGAAACACCATGGCTTTTTCTTTTGGGCATTTACAATTCCGGCAATTGGTTTTATTTTATTAATGATGTTCTTTTTGTTTTTTGGACAATCTTTTTTTGTCTTTATAAACGAAGATGCCCTCCAATACAAAGAACTATTCCCTATGTTTATCTTATTAATTATTGCCAATATCTATATTGCAGTAACAGAGGTAAGTTGTGCCAATCATGGAAGAATAGCCGTCACTAATTTTTCTAAAGAAGTTTTAATGAGACTTCTAATAATAGTTGGAGCCGCTTTATATTATTTTAAACTCATTGATTTCAAAACCTGTATTTGGTTGGTTGTGGGGGCATACGCTTCTACTTTATTCCTTAATTTGTTCTTTTTAAGCAAACTGACCAAGCTTCACATGGTTCCCGATTTTGAGTTTTTGAATGCTAACAAAAAACTCCGAAATGAAATATTATTATTTACGTTAATTTTAATTTTTTCGGCTATTTCATCTTTAGTGGTTCCCAAAATAGATTTCATCTTGGTTTCCAAATTAGAAAAAGACTTGAGTAACGTCGCTATATATAGTATTGGATTCACCCTAGCAACCTTTATTGAAATCCCTAGACGAACTATTATGCAAATTTCAATGCCTATTATTTCTTCTTATCTCAAGAACAATCAATTAGATGAAACAGAGAAATTTCACAAGAAAAATGGCA
>JBIPNH010000107.1:0-8003 GCA_044373665.1 Bacteroidia bacterium | reverse complement strand
AACAACTCAACAAATAAACAATCTCGCTGCACGTTAGGGTAACACCCTTCGATACTATTCAGCATAGCTGAATAACTCAGGGTGACAAAAGGGAAACTTAACAATCATGCTGAACGGCGGAAAACACTATCACGTGACTTGACTCAGTCTAGTGGGTAACAAACAAATAAACAACTCAACAAATAAACAATCACGCTGCACGTTGGGGTAACACCCTTCGATACTATTCAGCATAGCTGAATAACTCAGGGTGACAAAAGGGAAACTTAACAATAATGCGGCACGGCGTGAAACACTCTCACATGACTTGATTCAGTCTAGTGGGTAACAAACAAATAAACAACTCAACAAATAAACAATCTCGCTGCACGTTAGGGTAACACCCTTCGATACTATTCAGCATAGCTGAATAACTCAGGGTGACAAAAGGGAAACTTAACAATCATGTTGAACGGCGGAAAACACTATCACGTGACTTGACTCAGTCTAGTGGGTAACAAACAAATAAACAACTCAACAAATAAACAATCACGCTGCACGGCGTGAAACAATTCATCCCTTTAAACAACTAGAAATCTGTCCTTCTTAATTAGCCGTACTTAACTTATTTAACGAGCTCATCAATTGCAGAACTTAATGCATCAATTTCTTGTATGGAATTATACAAATGAGGTGTAATTCTTACCCCTTTAACATGGGGATGATTAATGGCTACCGTATAAATTGAATAGCGTTCGAAAAGCAAATCAGCCAAAGCTTCAGGTTCCATTCCATTAACTCCAAAATTGGCAATTGCTCCACTTCGGCTTTCATCAAAAGGCGTGTTTAATTGCAGCTTACTTGAACTTGGGTCTAGCTTAAAATACCAATTTGCTTTTAATAATTTCAATCTCTTTTCCTTACTCTCTGCTCCTATAGCTTGGTGAAAATGAATAGCACTTGCAATCGTTTGCAACGAATGAATAGGTCGCGTCCCTTGGTGTTCAAACTTCCTAATATTACTGACAGGCATATCACTGTCTGCCATTAATGGGAATATTTTTTCAATATGAGTTAGTTTTATTTTAAGAACTCCCACACCGATAGGACAACACAACCACTTGTGTAAACTTGCTGCAAAATAATCGGCTTTGTGAACTAAATTCCCCATACTAACATGAGCAACGGAATGGGCGGCATCTACCATTACCTCTATTTGTTTTTGATGTGCTAAATCAATTATTTTTTCAGCGGGGATAATTTGTCCCGTTAAGTTAATTAAATGGGTAAGATGAATGACTTTGGTTTTGGCATTCACCAAACTCATGTAAGCCTCAATAACTTCTTCATCATTTTTGGGCTGCAAGGGTACTTGTGCCACCTTTAGCACTATTCCCGACCTTTTTACTTGTTGTTGAAAGGCCGCTACCATACTTCCATAATCTTGATTTCCTATAATCACCTCATCCCCTTTTTTCCATGGATAACCTGCAATAACGGTATTTAAAGATTCCGTTGTATTTCGTGTCATGGCAATTTCTTCTGGTGACTGACCCAAAAAGGATGCAAGTTGCAAACGGGCATTTTCAATTTCCTGCTCTTGTTCTTTGCGCATGAACCAACTTGTTTTTTTGTTTATCTCGGCTTCTTTCGCAGTGTGATACGCCAAGGTGGAAAGTGGTTGCGGACTAAAATAACCATTTTCTAGATTTATAAACTTCGTTTGCTTTTCAAATAAACTAGCCACGTAGGTCCAATAAGATTCACTATCGGGATTATGTAAAGTCAATTCTTGTTGAATATCTTTCATATCCATATTTGCCCACGACAAAAGAGGATAAGGCAAAGTAAGTCCAAGTGCTAATGAGCTATTTTTTATAAAGGTTTTTCTATCCATCATTACTTTTTTTAAGTTTTAATAAAAAAAAGCCCCAATCTCTAAAGGAGTTGGGGCAATTTTGTGACACACATAAACAAACAATATTTTATTCCTCAGTGGCTGTAGTATCCTCAGCTATTTGAATTTGACCACTGTTTAATTTTTCTTTTAATTTAGATTCCATTTCTTTTTGCATTTCTGCGTTGTCCTCAATTAAGTCTTTCACAGTATCTCTACCTTGTCCCAATTTGGTACCTTCGTAACTAAACCAAGAACCGCTTTTTTGAACAATACCATGTTCTACGGCTAGGTCGAGCACTTCACCTGCACGAGAAATACCTCTACCATACATAATATCAAACTCAATGACTCTGAAAGGTGGAGCTACTTTATTTTTAGCAACTTTCACTTTTGTTCTGTTACCTACTATTTCATCACCATCTTTAATCTGACCGATTCTACGAATGTCTATTCTTACAGAAGCATAAAATTTCAATGCATTACCACCTGTTGTAGTTTCAGGATTACCGAACATTACACCAATTTTATCACGCAATTGATTGATAAAAATACAGATACAACCTGTTTTGTTAATGGTTCCTGTTAACTTTCTTAAAGCTTGAGACATTAAACGAGCATGTAAACCCATTTTACTGTCACCCATATCACCTTCTATCTCTGCTCTTGGAACCAAGGCAGCAACAGAATCCACTACAATAACATCTATAGCACCTGAACGGATTAAATTATCAGCAATTTCTAATGCTTGCTCCCCGTCATCCGGTTGAGAAATTAATAATTCTGAAGTTTTAATACCTAATTTTTGAGCATAAAATTTATCAAAGGCATGTTCAGCATCAATGAATGCGCATAAGCCACCTTTTTTCTGAGCCTCAGCAATACAGCTTAACGCTAAAGTTGTTTTACCACTGCTTTCAGGACCATAAATTTCGATGATTCTTCCCTTAGGGAAACCGCCTACACCTAATGCCAAATCCAAACCAAATGAACCTGTTGAGATAACTTCTGTAGTCACTACGGTTTTGTCGTCCATCTTCATGATAACGCCTTTACCATAACTTTTTTCAAGTTTATCTATTGTAAGCTTTAACGCTTTTGCTTTTTCCGAAATTGATTCTGCCATAACTCTATGTTACGAAATAAGACAATAAAGCCCTGCACTTATTCACAATTTAGTTGGGATTATTCACACACAAAATGTCACAAATGAGTGATTCCAACTTTTACTTACAAATCAAACTGAATGTAATCGACTCCAATGCTTTCATAATAAGCAATTTCATCATTGTTAAGCAAATTCCACACAATTATTTTGAGCCCTTTACGGTGTAGTAAATCTATTGTGGATTAACTTAATTTGACGAATAGTTGTTTTCATTGTGGTGCATAATCAGAAAATCCCCTTGATTAAATACATTAAAATCTGTTCCCAAACCATATTCAAAATCAAACTTTGAGTAGGAATGCCTCATGCCAACATTTAGTCCTTCGTAATTCCCAAGGCCCAATTTCAATTGATGGTTTTGGGCATTAGAAATCGAAAAGCTAAAGATATAAAAAAACAATATTATAACTTTATAACCCACTTATTAATTAGTCTTTTAATCGTTTAACCTCAATAATCATATCCCCCACCACAAATTGATTCACGATGTTCATCCCTTGAACAACTTCTGCAAAAATAGTGTAACGTCCATCTAAATTCTGGGTGTAGGTGTGTGAGATAAAAAACTGAACCCCTTCTGAATCTTTTCCTACCGATGCTAATCCCACACTGCCGGGATGGTAGCTTAGATAGTTAGAAAACTCACTGCGTTGATTCCAAGTCAATGACCCCCAACCGTCGCCTCTTGGACAACCGCCCTGCACCACAAAGTTGGGTACCATTCTGTGGAAATATTTGCCATCGTAATAGCCAGAATCTACCAGTTTTAAAAAATTAGCAACCGAGGCAGGCGCTTCATTCACCTTGCAATCCATTATGATTTCACCTTTGTTAGTGGTAATTTTAACTTTTTGTTTTTGTGGCACTTTCACTATAAAATCCCAATCAATAGGGTTTTGATAGCCTCTAGTAAAATAACTTTCATATTGGTATTTTTTACCATCAAAACTCAAAATGGCTTTTTCTAAATCAATCCAAGTTTCAAAATCACGCGGCAATACCAATTTTTGTTGCACCACTAACAAATTTTCCTTGGTGACAACGACCTTTCTATTGGCTAAATTTTGATCTTTGATATATTCCGCAATTCTGGAGATTAAAGCAACATCTCCACTTTCAAACACCTTATTAATTAAATCTGAATTGATTTTCTCGTTCCAACCTACCATTTGCCAGTATTTTTTGATGTATCTATCTAATGCTTCATAACGGACTAAACTGTGATATTGGGAATGTGTCAATTTTAGCAAAACCTCGTCAGAAAACAAGGAATCCTTAATATAATTGTGTTGCGTATAAGGTGAACTTAAGCTTTTTAAATGAGCCTCCACTTTTGGAAAACTATTAATTATTCTTTTTTCCTGAATTACTCCATCTGAACCAATAGTTTGGGCCGACTTAAATAACTGATTATGAATATAGAAAATTCTGTGATTTGTTAAATCCAATTCATTAAGCCTTTGATTTAAACCTTCATGCCAAACATTTAAGTTTTTTCTTTTATTAGCAAAATACAAAGCCCTCCAATAAGAAGACATATAATCTGTATTTTGAGAAAACAATTGAACCTTTGCAAAAAAATCGCTTAAATCTTTCTTTGATGTTTTAGCTATAGCTTCCAAACAAACGCCTTTTACCTCCCAATTTTGTTCTAAATCAAAATATGGAACTAGTTTAATGTTTTGCCAAGCATTCATTTGACCTAAACTATAAATTATTGCTTTTCTGACCTGTGCTTGTTTTTCTAATGGCAGCAAATCGAATAATTCACTCACTATATTAGTATCCTGAACACTCGCAAAAGCCAAAAAAGCCGCTTCTCTGTGAACAGGATTAGGGTGAATAAAGTATTTTTTCAGCGAATCAGTTTCTTGATTGTATTGAAAGGTATAAATTTTCTTAAGTGTTTCATCATTAGAGAAACGGTTTTGTGCGAACATGACACTTGTAAAGAAAAGAAAAAACACAAAACACAAAGTTTTGATTACCCTATTATTTATGGAACTACTTATATACATACATTGATTGTTTTACTATAAATTTATTACCTACAAATATCAAATTCAAAAGGCAATTCTCAAAGAGATTCTGAATAAAAGCCCAAAGCACAATCAATCGCACTGCTTTTTCCAGAATGACTAACGAACTATCTAATTAACAGAAGCCAAACATGGAGTCTCTACCAATTATCTCCCGAGGCTTCGGGAAACTATTACCAAGAGAGATTCTGAATAAAAGCCCAAAGCACAATCAATCGCACTGCTTTTTCCAGAATGACAATCGAACTATTAACCTCATGAGGCTTTGGAACACCAATTCAAGAGAGATTCTGAATAAATTTTGAGTACAAAATTTTCCAGAATGACTAACGAACTATCTAATTAACAGAAGCCAAACATGGAGTCTCTACCAATTATCTCCCGAGGCTTCGGGAAACTAATAACCAAGAGAGATTCTGAATAAAAGCCCAAAGCACAATCAATCGCACAGCTTTTTCCAGAATGACAATCGAACTATTAACCTCATGAGGCTTTGGAACACCAATTCAAGAGAGATTCTGAATAAATTTTGAGGACAAAATTTTCCAGAATGACTATCGAACTATCTAATTAACAGACGCCAAGCATGGCGTCTCTACCAATTATCTCCAGAGGCTACGGGAAAACAATAACCTCCCGAGGCTTCGGAAAACAATTAACCTCCCGAGGCTTCGGGAAACCAAAAACCCTTAACCCTTAACCCTTTAAACTCTTTCAACTCTTTCAACTCTTTCAACCATTTCAACCATTTCAACACCTAAACAACCCAATACTGAGCCAAATAATGGTTATTTCCTAATCCACTTAGATGAGCCTAGTCATGCTACTCCCTAATCCCTAATCCCTAATCCCTAATCCCTATTTCCTATTTCCTATTTCCTATTCCCCCATATTCTGCCTTACCACTTCGTACATTATGATAGCAGCTGCAACAGACACATTCAATGAATCTAATTCACTGTTCATGGGTATTTTCACTAACTTATTAGCTAGCTTTAAGATAGATGGATGAATCCCTTCCTCCTCATTACCAACGATTACTACACATGGACGGGTTAATGGTTCAAAGTACAATTCCTTATTGGCTTTTTCTGACCCACATATAATTTGAAACCCCTCGTCTTTTAAATGTTTTATGGTTTGGAAAAAGTTTCCTGTTCTACAAACAGGCAAATGCAATAAAGCCCCTGCAGAGGTTTTAATGGCATCTTCACTTACAGTTACCGAATTTTTTTCAGGAATGATTACTCCTGCAAATCCTGCAGCATGTGCCGTTCTTGCTATTGCCCCAAAATTTCTCACATCGGTAATTCTATCCAACGCAATAAAACAAGGTTCTTTGTCTTTTTCGATTAATTGTTTGGCTAATTCTTCGGCAACATAATATTTAATGGGGGAAATTTTAGCTACCACTCCTTGGTGATTTCCATTGCGTGACAATGAATTCAACTTTTCAATAGGCACTTCGGTATAAATAACATGATGTCTATTAAGAATTTGCTTAATAAACTTCAAACTTTCACCTACCCCTTTTTGAACATATACTTTTAGGAATGTTGTATTTTTAGAAAGGGCCTCCTCTAAAGGTCTTATCCCAAATATTATATTTTTTTCTTCGTTTTCTCTCATTTTTTTATTTTAAACAAAAGACGCCTGTAAAGCGTCTTTTGAAAGGTTTAATATTTTATAAACTAATTAATCGTTATTGATAAAAGTAGTAACAGCATTGGTTACTTCTTTGTTACCTTTTTCCATTTTATTAGCTAGGCTTTCCATATTCCATTGTTTAGCAGTTGCGGCACAACGCTCCATGGTATCGAAGGCATCCTTGGTCATTAATCTTAAGTTGTATGATTTGTGACTAGAACCTGAGTATTTCAAGTAATAGTTTACTTCTTTTTTAGACATTTCGTACAATTCGCTTAGGTGTTTTTCAGCTTTTTGCATTTCACCTAATTCACGATAAATAAAAGCAATACTGTATTTAGTGTTCCCTCTGGTAATCAACACATTTTCTGGCATTTCTTTCATACATTTTTCTATTAAGTTTAACGCTCTCGATTTGTATAATGCAACCTTTTCTTTATTTTCAGGATTCCTTAAAGTTGAATCGTAAAACTTAATTTCGTCTATTTTACCCAAGAAGTGACCTGCAGTAGAAATAAATAAATTTTGAATATTTGATGGAACTATAATTGCTTTATCATCCAAGAAATAATTTTCTTTTTTGTTCATTCCTGAGAATGCGTATTTATTCATTAAATTATCATACATTACTTCTTCATTGATACGCGTTACATTATTTCGCGCCGCTTTTGATCTGATAGGGATTAATTGAAACACCAAGCCTCTTCTTTCAAAATAAGGTTCCATATTTAAGAAACCTTCACTACCTGAGGTTGTAGTGAAACAAATTGGTCGTTTCCAACCTTGTTCAGCATTTGTAGCGATTAAGTCGAGAAGTAATAAGTCGCCCTTGTTTAATCCTCTTTCAGGGAAATTGATAATTAAAGTTGGTTCTATGTTTGCAGAATCAGCCTTACTTACAACACCTGCTTTCAATACCGCGTCTTTGTTAACTGGCACGAAGAAATTAGTTGTGTTAAAGGTTGGAGTTCTACTGTTTACTAAATTATTTATAAATCCTCTTAAATCTATAGCTGATTGGTTGTCTTTTTTCTGAAATTGGAAATAATCGTTAACCCCTGCTTTCAATTGTTCTTTGTTTAATGTTAAAGGAAGTGGTTCGCTTTTATAAACCTTATCTAACAACACTTGAGAATACCAATCTGTTGGCAATAAACTTTGGTTAATAATTCTAACATCTGTTCTAATACCTTCAACATTCTGAGCGTACCAAAGCGGATAAGTATCATTGTCACCATTGGTAAACAAGATGGCATTTTCAGGACAAGAATGT
>JBIPNH010000106.1:0-8068 GCA_044373665.1 Bacteroidia bacterium | reverse complement strand
AAGCAACGCCAAATTCTAACTCAGCAAATTGCGGAAATATGGTTCTTTCCATCCCAATCATACCACCTACAAAGGCGTTGACTATAACTAAAATAGTGAACTGTTTCCAGTTGTTTTTAAGCCCTAATTCTATGTTGTTTGTTTTCAAATTGAAGTATTTGTAAATGGTAATCAATTAATGATTTAAAGGGAAATTAAGATTTCAAAATTACTATTTTTTATGTCAATAAACCGATACTTAAGTTACAAAGAGATTATTAATGAATGATTGATTTTTTGGTGCTATTATTGTGGAGATGAAGTGAAACAATACACTTAACTCAAAAATGAAAACACTATTCTGGAAAGCCTACACCCATTTAAACAGGCATAAAGCCATAGATTTACTCAAACAGATTGTCTCTCAATATGGCTCTATCGTGGACTTTAAACCTTTCTCTGACCTTGATTTATCTTTAGAAATAAGTATAAATGAAGACCGTTTGCCGACATTATTAAAGTCACTCCAAGAGCATTTTACCGTCGATGCGCCTGATTTTATTGTAGAATCGAATCAAGAACGATTGCTTTATTTAAACATCACTTTTACCCAAAGTACAGGTAATTTAATCGTTGAAGTGCCAGCTGTTCCCGGATAATCTCAGTCTTAATGAAGTGCTTAATAGTTTGTTGTTTTAAGTTAGAAGTCAAAGAAAATACTATTTTGTTTAAAAATGCGTTGAAAGATATAATGAGGAACAAACTATACCTATTAATTGCAATGTTGTTTTTCTCTTTCTCATTGTATTCACAGTCGCTTCTTCCTGAAAACGATGATTGGAAAAGATTTAAAAAAAATCAAGTTGCCAAATTTAATGTGCCCAAAGAAGATTCTCTAACCATTGTTATTCCGATGCAATTTAATGAGGCTATTACCAATACATTAATCAATAACATTGCACCTATTGAAATTTATTCAATAAACTTAGTTTATACCCAATACAAACTCAGTGAGCAGTTTAACCAAACGCAACTCAATGAGAAACGAATGGATAAGCTGTATCAAAAAATGCCTTTAATCAAAAACAATGCAATGATTAAATGGCTATTGACTGAACAAACAGATTGTCAAGACAAAAACACTTGCCTCGATTTTTTTCACGGTATTGTAATTAAACTCAAAGACAAAGCCACAATCAGAGAATTTAATCTATTAGACGATTATTATAACCTATACAAGTCGGCCTATATCAATACTTACACCTCTAAAATAACCAAGGAATTGCCGCTAGGGTTTATTGAACAATGTGACACAGTTGTCAAAAAAGTGCGTTCCTCTTTTCAATTGGCCAAAATAAAAACCATTTCATTTGAATCCGATTATCAACTGATTAAATATTTAAATAAGAACTTAAAAACCAATCCACAGTTCTCCCTTCATTTTATTTATGATAAAGACAATAATTTAGAGTTTAAACCCGATTATCCATTGCCTATTAAACAAAAAGAAGTACTCAATTATGTTCGCAATCAGGTGATAATCAAAAGGGCGAAATATCAGAATAAATACATAGATGCTGAGTTTGATATCGCGTTTGATTTCAGAACCCTAAAACAAATTAAAACAAGTCAAAGGTTGCTTTTGCCATCAGGTCAGTTTGTTTCAGAGGAAGAAGCCATGTTCACTTCTGTAAAAACCGTTCAATGTAAAAAGATTGACACTGTAACACTACGAACCCTCATTTATAAACAGTCTCCCGACCTTATTCTAAAAGTGCTCGACCGCAATAAACAATGGAAAAATTGCCTTGTGGTAACCGATGTAACAGGAAGTATGTACCCTTATTTGGCTCAATTTAAATTGTGGCATCAGCAAAATATTCAATACAGCACGAATCGTCAGTTTGTGTTTTTTAATGATGGTAACAGAACCCCCGATAAAAGCAAAGTTATGGGAAAAGTAGGAGGGGTTTACTTTATCAAAACTGCACATTTTGATTCGTTGATGAACTTAATGCAGTTGGCAATGTTGCGCGGAAATGGAGGCGATGTTCCTGAAAATAATATAGAGGCGGTATTGACCGGTATTAAAAGAGGGCAACAAATTAAAGAAGTAATAATGATAGCAGACAATATGGCAACGCCTCGCGATTTAGATTTATTGTCGCAAGTTAGAGTACCCATTCGTCTTATTTTATGCGGAACTCACACAGGACCATTCAACGTGAACTATCTGAATATGATTAAGAAAAACAAAGGCAGTATTCATACCATTGAAGAAGATTTGAATGGCATATCTTCTATCAAAGAAGGTGAAACGCTACTATTGGAAGGGTATAAATATGTCTATAAAAAAGGGAGTTTTAAACTCATAGAGTCTAAATAATTTTTTGTATTTTTCGATAATTTAAGTCACAAGAGTTATTAAAAAACAATAAATTACAACTATTAGTTATCGTTTTTTGCAAATAAAAGAGTTTAATACTCGTTTTTTGGATTGTATTTATTGATTAGTTCTATATTTCAATATTAGATATTATTTTTTCATAATTAGGTAATAATGTTACACTTATATTTGTGTCAAATAATCTTTAATATTATGAACATAAAAAAATTAATCAGTTTAACACTGCTTTCAATGTTGTTGTTAATCAATCATCAAGAGGCAAAAGCTCAGGCATTTCAACAAGAAGACGTTATCTTTAGTTTAGGCTATGGAACACCCAATCTTACTAAAGCTGTATTCAAAGCAGGAATTGCAGGTGAAAATTTAAATGCTACCGTTAGTGGATTAGGGCCCTTACATGCTAAAGTAGAATATGGAATTTCGGATAAAATTGGAATTGGACTTTCTATTAACCATGTAAGCACCAACTTTGATGCACAATATTTGGATGATATTGACAACAAGAACTACTTTGCTAATTATAATTACAATTCAACTAAATTCAATTTAAGAACCAATTTTCATTTCTCTAACAGTGATAAGTTAGATGCTTATTGGGGGTTTGGTGTGGGTTATGGAATTGGTTCAGTGGGTGTTTCTACAAACGATCCTAATTTAGACGAAGTCGATATCGATGCAGGAGGTTTGGGATTTGAAACAACATTAGGGCTTAGATATTTTGTTACTAAAGATATTGGTATTTACACCGAAGTCGGATTTGCTAAGTCCATTATTCAATTCGGATTAAATTATAAACTTTAGGTTGAGCTGTTTTGACTGAATAAAATAAAAAATCCAGATTTATTCTGGATTTTTTTTATGGATATAATCGTTCAATAGTCCAATTGTTTTCTGTTTTTGAGTAACGCAATCGGTCGTGCAATCGGTTGGGTCTGCCTTGCCAAAACTCAATTTCTGTAGGTTTAATAAGGTAACCACCCCAATGTTCTGGTCGAGTTGGTTTTTCAACGCCATATTTGTTCAAAGCCTCTTGCATAGCTTGTTCCATGTGCGATTTACTTGTCAATGTTTCACTTTGTGAACTAACAATTGCGCCAAGCTGACTTTCTAATGGGCGTGAATAAAAGTAATGATCGCTTTCTTCGGCACTTATCTTTTCAACGGTACCTCTTACTCTAACTTGTCTTTCCAATTCTAACCACACAAAATTCATACTTACATGAGCTTGTTGTGCCATGTCATTCCCTTTTTTGCTGTTGTAGTTGGTGTAAAACACAAAGCCTTCTTCTTTGATTGCTTTTAACAACACGATTCTACTGTCCGGACGGTTTAAGCTATCAACGGTTGATAAACAAAACGCATTGGGTTCCAATAGTTCGGCTTCCAAAGCATTGTCAAACCAAAGTCTGAATTGATGAATGGGATTAGCCTCTACAGTCTCTTCGAGTAATTCCGAATGGCTGTAGTTTTTTCTGAGTGCAGCCAATATCTCTGGCGTATGTTTCATTATTTAAATAAACTTTTTAATTTCAATTCAATGACTCCAAAAAAGGCTTCTTTAAAAATCTTTTTACTCATTTTAGAGGTGCCTAATGTGCGGTCGGTGAAGATGATAGGAACCTCCACAATTTTAATTTTTTGAAGGTAAGCTTTGAATTTCATCTCTATTTGAAAAGCATAACCTTTGAACTTAATTTTGTCTAAATCAATAGCTTCTAAAGTTTCACGAGTGTAACAAACAAAACCGGCAGTTGAGTCGCGAATACTCATTCCTGTAATTAAACGAACATAAGCGCTTGCATAGTAACTCATTATTACTCGACTCATAGGCCAATTGACAACATTTACACCTGTTACATATCGGGAACCTATCACCAAACCAGCCTTTTCTTTTTTGGCGGCATCTAGTAATCGGATAAGGTCGTCGGGATTGTGAGAAAAGTCAGCATCCATTTCAAAAATAAATTGATAGGGACGAGCTAAACACCATTTGAATCCTGCAATGTAGGCAGTACCTAAACCGTTTTTCTCTGTTCTTTCAAGTATATGAAGTTTTTCAGGAAACTCCTTTTGCAGCTCTTTTACCTTAAGAGCCGTGCCATCAGGAGAACCGTCATCAACGATTAATACTTCAAATGAAACTGGTAATTGAAACACTTTTCTAATAATGGCTTCAATGTTTTCAATCTCATTGTAGGTCGGTATAATTACTATTTGTTCAGACAATTGGATAATTAAATTTTTTATCGGTGCAAAATAACATTTATTTTGTAGCAATTTAAAATCAAATGATGCATAAAGCGGTTTTTTTCGATAGAGATGGGGTGTTAAACCACGAGATAGGCAATTATGTATGTAAAAAAGAGGATTTTAAAGTGCTCGATGACAGCGTTGCTTGTATTAAATATGCCAAAGAAAATGGGTTCAAAGTCATTGTTATCACTAATCAAGGAGGTATAGACAAAGGTCTGTATACTGCCCAAGATTTAGCGGGGTTTCACCAAATATTACAAAACGCCTGTTTGGAGAGTGGCACCATTATTGATGACTTCTATTACTGTAAGCATCATCCAGTTGTAGGGAAGTGTTTGTGCCGTAAACCTGATTCAATCATGATAGAAAAAGCCATTGCAAAACATCAAATTGACAAAGGTCAATGTTTTATGATTGGAGATACAGACAGAGATATTGATGCGGCCACCAAAGCCGGGATAAAAAGTATACTCATACAACCCAATCAACCTAAATTACATCTCATACAAGAGGAAATTCAAAAAATCAATAATCAAAAAAATCATTAAATTTGTAACTATGTATTCGATAAAAAAGATAAGCATTGTTTTATTCGCTTGTTTAGCCCTAAGTGCTAATGCACAAACAAAACCTGCGGCTAAACCAGCAGCTAAACCAAGCGTACAAAAAACGACAAAACCATTAGCAAAAACGCCTAAACCACCTGTTGCTAAAGTTTCTTATTCTATCAAAGGTCAGTTAGAAGGTATGGGAAATCATCTATTGGTGTTGAGTATATTTCAATCTAAAACAACCAAATTAATTGATTCTGTAAGAACTGATAAAGAAGGGAATTTTGTAATGCAAGGTAAAGTAATGGAAGAATGCATCGTTTATTTACAATACAGTAAAAACACAGCAGTGCCTATCATTATTGAAAATGGAATTGATGCCAATGTTAAAATATTTCCTTTAACCCAAGGGCTCAATTATGAAATTACAGGTACTAAAACTGAAAAATCACAAAATATATTCAATTTTATCAAGCAATACACAACCTACATGCGTGATTTGGGGATGTTGGAGCAACAAATTTATTCTGAAAAAGATGCTTCTACAATGTACAATATGCAAGTAGAATTTACTTTGAAACAAAAATCATTATCTCAACTCATAGAAGATAAGATTAATAATGGTTCTCCTTTGGAAGCCTACTTTGTTCTTCAAGAATTTGAAGAGGAAAAAACAGCGCAAGATGTAAAGGGTATCATGAAAAAAATGGAACCGAATATGGTAAAAAGTGCCTACTACAAAGATTTGAATGAAATATATGAAAGTACCCGATTCTTAGCCATAGGTGAACCTGTTCCAGATATTGATTTGCCTCAACCAGATGGTACTAATTTGAAGTTATCTTCATTAAGAGGAAAGGTTGTGTTAATTGATTTTTGGGCAAGTTGGTGCGGACCATGTCGTGCAGAGTATCCAACACTAAAAAGAAACTATGCTAATTTCAAAGAAAAAGGTTTTGAAATCTATGGCGTATCATTGGATGATAAGGTGGCAAATTGGACACTATCTATTGCAAACAGCGGATTAAATTGGCGACATGTTAGTGACCTAAAAGGATGGGGAAGTCAAGCCGCAAAATTGTACAAAGTAACAGGAATTCCTTTCACTGTTTTAATTGATAAAAACGGACTAATAGTAGCGAAGAACCTTAGAGGTGAAGAGCTTGACAAAAAGCTTGAAGAGTTGTTTCAGTAACAAATTGATAATTTAAAATTAACTTTACAGTCAGTTTAAAACATTTGTTTTGAATCGTATTTAAAAATGAGTTCACAATTATCATACAAAATCTTAATCGTAGATGATGAAATCGACATCATCGAATTATTAAGTTACAATTTAAAGAAAGAAAATTTCACAGTTGTAGCGGCCATGAACGGTAAAGAAGCCATTCAAATTGCCCAAAAAATGAAACCGGACATTATTCTAATGGATGTAATGATGCCTGAAATGGATGGAATTGAAGCCTGCCGACAAATCAAATCAATACAGCAACTAGTAAATACACCTCTTATTTTCTTAACTGCAAGAGGTGAGGAGTTTAGCGAGTTAGCTGGTTTTGAAGCTGGTGCTGATGATTATATTATTAAACCTATCAAACCAAGGGTTTTAATTTCTAGACTAAAAGCAATACTTAGACGTAATCAAAGCGATGGACCTAAAACCGAAGCTATGAACTTCCAAGATCTTAAAATTGACCGCGAAAGTTTTAGTGTGACCTACAAATCAAAAGTATTGCAGTTCCCTAAAAAAGAATTTGAGTTATTGTCACTACTTGCAAGTAAACCAGGAAAAGTGTTTACTCGTGAACAAATCTTAGAAGCTATTTGGGGCGATGATGTTCTAGTTGTAGACAGAACAATTGATGTACACATTCGTAAAATTAGAGAAAAACTCGAAGATAATTACATACAAACCATTAAAGGCGTAGGCTACAAGTTTGAAGTTTGATTAAAAAGATAACACCCGAACGAATTTCTTTTATAACGACTATCGTACTTGTCGTAATTTTTTCTTGTTTCTTAGTTTATTTCAAAATCCATTGGTTAACCTTTCTTCTGTCTCTTTTTATATTTGGAAGTCTTTCGTATATAATCATCCTTTTTACGCTAGAATACTTTATTTATCGTAAAATTAAGTTGATATACAAAACCATTCACAACTTTAAAACCAACAAAACAAAACCTTTAAAATTTATCGATGATTTTGACATTGACCCTATCAAAAGAGTTAATGATGAAGTGAAGGAATGGGCGAATGATCAAATCAATGAAATGAACAAATTGATTGCCAATGAACAATACCGTAGGGAATTTCTTGGTAACGTATCGCATGAACTAAAAACTCCTATTTTTAATATTCAAGGTTACATAGAAACTCTTTTAGATGGCGCTATTGAAGACGAAGAAGTTAAGTTTAAGTTTTTAAATAAAGCCGCTACAAGCGCCGAAAGATTAAACACACTTGTGAATGATTTACTTGACATTTCAAAATTAGAAAGCGGTTCATTGGCTATGAATTTTCAAGTTTTTGATGTTAATGAATTGACGCGCGAAGTGTTTGAAACGTATTTTAAATTAGCTTCAGACAAATCAATCAAACTGAAAATAAAAGAAACCTGTGATGAACCCTTTAAAGTACTAGCCGACAAAGACAGAATAAGACAAGTGTTGAATAACTTAATTGCCAATTCTATCAATTATGGGGGCAAAGAAAATGGAGTTATTAAAGTCGGTTTTTTTGATATGGATACTTATATTCTTGTTGAAGTGGAAGACGATGGAGATGGTATAGAACCTGAACATTTGAATAGATTATTTGAGCGTTTTTATAGAATAGACAAAAGTCGTTCAAGAAACAGTGGCGGTTCTGGATTGGGTT
>JBIPNH010000105.1:0-8088 GCA_044373665.1 Bacteroidia bacterium | reverse complement strand
AGTTATTTTTCTGATTTAGCAGTTTTAACTACCCCAGGAACTGATAAAATTCCTGATCAATTTGTGATTCTAAATTCCACAACTGGGGCAACTATCCTTAATACTGGTCAAGTTCTTGTTCCAATGGTTAATATTACTAAGCCAGCAATTACAGGAGATCAATTTAATGTTACAATCACTCCAAATAATATAGGTTTTCCTGGTGATAGATTTCATATAATAATATGGTTTTCAATTCCTTAAATTATGAAATATTGTTTTAACTTACTTTTAATATTTCTTATACAAAATTTGAATTCACAAAATTTAGATACAACAATCGTTTATTGGAAAAATACTAATTTGATTAAGAAAAAGATAATAAAATCAGATTTATTTCATTTGCCAGTAAAAATTTGTCATTACAATAAAAATAGGGAAATTGTTAAAATGGACACATTGATGTATGACTCAATTGTTTTTTCATACGAGTATAAAAATGGCAATTTAAAAAACTTAAATATTACTGAATTAAATAATAACAAAAGGCATTTTTGTATATATGACAGTATGGGGCACTATTTATATATTGCTTCTTATAATAATGATACACTATTAGAAGAAAAGTCATTACAATTTATGCTTAGTTCAATGGAATATAAAACTCTAACCCACTATAAAAGACTTGGCAATAACAGTTCAATTACTTATACTAATTATGGGTATTTACTTACAAACTATAAATATAAAAAGTTAAATATTAAATTCGATTATTCAGAAAATCAAATAACATACATCAGACGAAGTAATATTAATTTCCGAAAATTAAAAAAATATAATATATCCATTGATTTCATTTTCAAAGATATAAATAAATTTTACCCAAATACCACCTTTGTTTTATTTAATGACATTAAAAACAAAAAAAGTCAATTGCCAGTTGAATAAATTACATTATCAATTATTTGCTAAACTAATAAACTAGTGCATTGCCCCCACCCCCAAATACCGTTAAAACACACACATACTATTTATGCTGTTTGTAGTGTGTGGGACAAGGGGTATAGGTTCGGGTTTAACTCCATGGAGAAAGACAATGAGATTAACGTCAATGGAGGTAGTTACGACTTTGGTGCACGGATATATGATAGTAGATTAGGTAGGTGGTTGAGCTTGGATCCTTTGTTTATAAAACAACCTGGTTGGTCTCCATTTAAAGCGTTTTTGGATAATCCAATTATTTATGTTGATCCTGATGGAGAGACAGAATATTTAACAATTATAACTCTAGATAAAAAGACTGGTGAAACAAAGATAGAACAAAAAACATCAAATCATGTAATGACAGATGGAGTAAAACATACTGTCCCAGGTTGGAATCCATTTGGTGGACCAACCGCTACATGGAGTTATGAAAATAAATATTACGACTACAAGACAGTGATATTGAGGACTGTTGGCGCAGACGGTAAAATTTTAGAAACAACAACGTCTCAGATAATGTTTGATAAATTTAAAAAATCAAGTGCAATATGGGTTAGTGGAGCAAAATCAGGTGAAACTATTATAGATAGTTGGATGGATTATTTTAAAGATAAAACTGATATCGGTGGTGGAATTATTATTTATGGTTCTGCAAGTTCAGGCAAAGATTCTCCTGGCACTAAAACCAAAGGTAAAATATTGGGGTCATTTGATTTTGCAGCATTTAGCGAGATAATGGGATTAGTTACAACTGCTATTGCATCAAAAAGTGAAAATTCATTAGGACCTGACTTTTCTGGCACTAAAGCAGCAGATTTAGCTAATAAAACCAAAGAGGTTGTTGAATATGATAAAAGTCAGAAAGAGGCAAGTCAATCAACTTCTGGAAAAACCTTTATATGTCCTACATGTAATTCAACTTTCTCAGCATCAGACACGGCGAAACACAATAAGGACCTAAACAGAAAAAGTGGCCCATTTACACCAACTAAAAACAAACAATGAACATGAGTAATAGTCGATTTTTTTTTATGTTTTTTGCTATTTTGATTGGTTGTGAAAATGCAAACAAATCTAATAAAACTTCGCGTAAATGGTATTATGAAGATGGTGCACTGATGAAAGAACAAGAATACATTAATGATAGTATTGAACACGGTACTTATCGATTTTTTTATCCAAATGGTGTGTTAAAGGACTCTGCCCAGTTAACTTTCAATAAGTTCCACGGAAAGCGCTTTGAATATCATGAAAATGGGAAAATACATGGTTTGTCTTCTTACTTTAATAATAAATACAGAAATGGTATTACTTATCGCTCTGATGGCACTTTAGAGTATTACAGGGCTTGCAATTACTACGAGGAATTAAAATTTATTTTTTATTATGATAGTTTGGGTAAGCCCATAAAATACGATGGCACTCCTATTTATAGTTGGATACAAGAAAAAGAATATCCTTTGGGGAAAGATTTCAATATAGAATTACTAATAGCATCACCTCCTAACTGTTTAGTTAATGTAACTATCAGCGATTGGATTGTTGAAAAAAAACAAGTATTAAATAAGAAAACATATCATCCTGACGAATTCAATCGAGTAACATATCGCAGAAAACAATTTCCTAATAAAGATCTGTTTATATTGCATCTAGTAAAGATACAAGATACTTTTGCTAAAATTACATTTACCGATACGTTAATAATCAAAGTTGCAAAAAATGGGAAAAGTACAAATGAAAGAGGTCTTCATTGATAGTTGAATGAATAAATTACTGAGTTCAATATTATTTTGTTTTTTTATCAATTAGAAATTATCAGCCACTAAAATACATAAGGTAAATTTCTATTAGTTCTTAGTTGGTTGATATGCAACTATTTTAAAGAACAAATACATAAACCATTAGTCATAACAATATTTTGCAAACTTCATCATAAATAATATATTTGTTAAACATGTTATCCAATCAAAAATTTCCAATATTCGGCTCGGCTGTTTGTAGTGTGTGGGACAAGGGTTATAGGTATGGGTTTAATGGCAAAGAAATTGATAAAGGAGACGAAGGCATGGGTGGAGGTGGCAGCACTTATGATTATGGATTTAGAATATACAATCCGAGTTTAGGTAAGTTTTTAAGTGTGGATCCGTTGACGGCAAGTTATCCATGGTATACGCCATATCAATTTGCGGGGAATAAGCCTATTTGGGCAATTGACTTAGATGGGTTGGAGGAATATTTTACCCAAGATTTTACTTTAAAAAACTCAAAAGGAGTATCATTTACATACAAAGTATTTTGGAAAGAAATACCATTAAATTCAAGGGCAGATATTCATGGGAAATACTACAAACTTCAGTCAAAAAGTTTTATAAATATTAATTTATCATTGGGGGTTTTAAGGAATTTTAACATTAAAAAAAGTGAATTAAAAGCAAAAAAAGATCAAGCTGAATTTTCAATAATTGATAATAGTTTGCTTAGTAAAACAATTTCAATTGAACGAAATAAAATGAAAAGAAAATCTAATTTGCTTACACTATTTGTAAGTCCAAAAGTTTTTTTAGATAATGATGGTGGCAACACAAAAGAAAAATTAAAAAATCAAATGCAACCAAATGGTAAATTAGAGGTTTTAGATAATTTAGTTTCTGTTTTAATTAATGATCCAAATGCTAAAGTTGAAATAATTGGAAGCGCTTCAAGAAAACCAACAAATATTGGAGGAACTCAAACAACTCTTAGTGAAGAAAACAACTTGATTTTAGCCAACCAAAGAGCAGAAGCTGGAAAAGAACTTTTAAAGGACATTTTGAAGAACGAGTATCATAAAACAGATGAAGAAATAAACACACTAATGAAAAGAGTTTCTATAAAGTCAGTTGTTAATGGAAGTACAGAAGATTCTGACGAGGATGCTAAAAAAAATAGACATGTTGAGTTTAAATTAAAATAAAAAATTTTATGAAAATATTTATTTTAATTATATTATTTGTTGTTTCATTTAAAATTCAATCCCAAAACTATCACATTTGGAATGATGAGGGAATTTATGCTTGTTCGGTAAATGATAGTTTTAAGATAATTGAAACACTCAATCAACATTGTAAATCATACATATATTATGTATTAAAAGACACAAATAACTCGAGTTTCTTTAACAACACAAAACTTGGAATTAAATCCATTTATGAAAATAATAGAATTAATTTAACAAAATATGGCGATACGATGCCAGATGGTAATTGGTTGAAATTTGAAGCCCAATTTGACACATTAAATATTAACACATGTAAATATAAACTAAAAGAAGATTTTAATATTATAAACTACAAATATGAAGGTAGAATGATTTCTTACAAAGATAGTAGCTATTTAATTAGTTACTACAAAAATGGATATAGCAATTACAATTCATTATTTTATTATAACAATAAACTTGTTGAAATTAGATATTTTAAAAAAGGAAAACTAATTAATTGTGTTGCTTATAATAGCAATTTCACTATAAAAACCATATATATTTATAAATACTTTTTAGATGTAGTATTTGAAAAAATACATCACTTTCAAAACGGTAAAATTATTAAGGTTGAAAAAGAAGCATACAGATAGTTGTTTATGCTCCCCCAAAAACAGTAAACATTAAAATTAGACAAAAACATTAATTTTAACTCGTAAAGATTGAAAAAGAGTATAATGGGATACAGATATCGTCTAAAATTTATTATTGAATTAAAATAGTTAACAACAAAAATATTTAGAGTATTATTTTGTATTTTTTAATTAACTAATTTTTAATCGCTTTTGCAATTTATAAACCTTTTTTAAATATTTTTTATTACAGTTGCATAGTAATTCAAAATTTGGGGCTACAATATAATTATTGAAATATTTTGTAAATCCATAACCAATAATTAAATCATATGTTTCATATACTTCATTATAATTTTTAATTGAATTACCTAAAGAATCCCTATTTAAATTTTTATAAACTTTAAATCTAAAAGTTTTAACTTTTTTGTATTCATATACAGTATCAGGAATCAAATCTAATTCAAAGTCATTTATAAAGTCATTGGAACCCAAAATATGGTAGTCCTTTATTACTGAAGTATCTTTGTTTAGAAATTTTTTTAAATTAAAGATTTCAAATTCACCTACTCTGTTTGATAAATAAACTGATTGTTTATTGATTACAAAGGAGTCAATTGTAAATGCATAATTATTTTTAACTTCATGATGCATGAAGAAGCTATTTTTCACAATGGATATTAATGTATTTGAATAAGAATTAACAAAAAATTTACATCTTATTTGACCTTTAAGTGATTGATTAATAAATAATATTAACAACAATAAATATTTGATTTTTTTCATTGTTTTACAATTGGCTTTGAATCACCTGATGTATCGTCCTTGCTAGAAGTTTTTGACTCATCATCAAGCCTTTCTTCTCCCATTTCTTGTGCAGTCATTTTTTCTATTTTAAATGTCAAATTACTTTGCCTATTAATAATGTCTTCTTTTGATAAAGTTGTATTATACTTTGTATTTGCATCATTAAGTAGCTGATCAAAATTGGAGAGAGTTTCAAATCCGCCTAAGGATAATGCAATTGCATTCTCATTGCTTAATTCTTCTTTTAAAATATTTTTGGAAAATTCTTTTAAGGATTCAATAGCATCAAATAATAGTGGACTAGAAATTGAATGATCTAAATTTGTGCGAGAAGCATGATACACAACTTCATGAATAAATGTTGACGCTAAACCTATAGGTGTTAAAACTTTTACTTCATACTCATCACCATCCGTTTGCGCTGTTTGATTTGAAGAATAGACGTTATATCTTATTGCATCGCCTGGTTTATTTGTTTTTTTATCCTTGCCCCTTCCAACATATTCTGCTAATCTTAGACTACCATTTAGGGGACCTAATTTAAATGTGCTTAATTTTAAATCTAAATTATCACCAAGATACACTTTAATATATTTACTTAATGTAGGCATTACATCAATATAATTAACAATGTTTTGAACAGTATTAAACATTCTAGATTTAACAAAATTATTTGTTGGTATTATTTTTCTACCATCTGGGTCAACTATTATAACTGGGTTGTTTCCCAATCCAGTGTATGGACTCAAACTCGTATACTCTGCCATCAACGGATCCAAGCTCAACCACCTGCCCAACCTACTATCATAAATCCTCGCACCAAAATCGTAATCGCCACCATTTACGTTAATTTCATTGTCTTTCTCCATGGAGTTGAACCCGTGCCTATACCCCTTATCCCACACACTACAAACAGGCGGGCTGAAATGAGGGTGTTTTAGATTATTTTGCATATTTCATCAAAAATATAATTTATAATCGATTTTGTAATATGTAATTTTAATTTATTAATTTGTTCTTCATGCGCTTAACATATCGATATACAAATTAAAGTGAAAAATAAAATAATTATTAAGGTTACAAGTGAGAAAATTAATCAATACTTTCAGTGTCAAAACCTAAATATTTATCTTTATAGTTAAAATATAATGTGATTCCAATACCTGAAAAATCAAAATTATAGTTTCCTTTTTTTACTTCGTTACAAAAATAATCTGAAAGAACAGTGTAGTATTTGTACTCGTAATAAGCCCATTTAGGATTATTTTGCAATGTTGTATCATTGCTTGAAACTCTTACTTCATAGGGTTTCCCTAACAATTCCAATATCTCTATTCTATTCAATTTTTTAAAAAAATTTGAAGTTTGAGATTTTTCATAATGTATATGATCTCTAAAATTCAAACATCCCCAAGAATCATTTTTCCAATTTCTTGAAAATTCTCTTACACTAATGAAGTCAGTATAATGCAATATAAATGAATCCAAGTAAGGTTTAGAATTTGATATTTCTAATTCCTTGATTACATTTGTTTTACTCTGTTTAACCTTACATGATATTACAAGGATTAAAAAAATAATAATTTTATTCATATATCCTTTTTTTATTCCGTTGTTTTTCTCCCCAAAGTTCCAGATTTAGTTTGATTTTTTTTATCCTCAGTCAACTTTACATTTTCTAAATGTAATGCTTTAATGGTTGATTTATCTGGTCTTCTGTTATATGACGTAACACCCTCACCACGTCCACTCATAACATTAAAAGGTTTTGTTTTATCTTTAACTTCTTGTGAAGTTGGTGGGTTAGAATGTCCTTCTTTATTCCCTCCGTCAGCTGTTCCAAGCAAACCAAGAGAATGCAGTACTTCATGCAATGGAGTTGTTGAAATTTCAGGTTGTTTGGGGGCATCAAATCCATTGTTTTCTATTATTTCTAATGTTTGTTTACTTTTTAAACCGCCAATTGAAGTTTTTCCTTTATCATACAATTCATCTAATTTGAATACTCCTTTATCTCCTCCAAAAAATTCATATGAACTTGTACCATCCTCATTTTTTATTTCATTTCTTTTGTTTTTCATAGAACTAGAACCAGCTCCTTCTTCAACTAATATATAATTATTACTTAAATCAGTATTTTCCAAATGATCTTTATCTAACTGCGCTTTTCCGCCTTGAACAAATTCAGCGTTTACAATAAAATTCACTTTTGATACATCTATACCTCCTACGTTTATTTTGCTGCCATTCCCTGCCAAATATTCTACAACAGCTTCATCCATCATTATACTTATGTTATTAGCTAAATTAGCAATATCTTCAGTTGTTAATTTAGCTGCTGCCTCACCATACAACTTTAGATTAATTTTAATTGTAACTTCATTATTTGCATTTATTGAGATTATTGCAGATTTTCCACTTGGATCTATATAAACTATTGGGTTATTTAAACAAAAATTATATGGACTCATACTTGGATATTTCATTTGCAACGGATCCAAACTCATCCACCTGCCCAATCTACTATCATATATCCTTGCACCAAAATCATAACTGCCTCCATTTACATTAATTTCATTGTCTTTTTCCATAGAGTTAAAACCATACCTATACCCCTTATCCCACACACTACAAACAGGTGGGCTGAAATGAGGGTGTTTTGTTGGCAATTGGGTGAACATTTTGAAGGTTAACAACGTAAGTTTTATTTAAGAATATAATTAAAGT
>JBIPNH010000104.1:0-8103 GCA_044373665.1 Bacteroidia bacterium | reverse complement strand
AAATAGCAGCAAACTTATCATTTTTTATACTTGGCTCCAATCTTGACACTTGAAAATAATTCCAACTGTCTTTGTCTGTATAAAAGTTCATCCATTGGTATTGACGTTCAATAATATGGCTTTCCATGTAAGACCTGTTTTGATCTAAAAATCTGTTTTGATTTGAAATACTATCATGCAAATTGGCAATAAATGGAACTATTTGCATCATCAAAGAATCTTTATTAAGTTCATAATCCTCTATAGACGTTGACTGTTTAGAGTTAGAACATGCACTAAAGAAAGCAATTAGAATAGCTAAATATAATTTATTCATTACTTAATTTTATATGATAAACCTACGTTAATCAATTGACCTCTTCTGAATGACATAATTTCATGATCTGTTTTATTTGTTTTCATATCAATTTTACCATTACCATCTGTATCTTGCCACATTTGTGTTTTGTAATTCAACAAATCACTAACTCCAAATTTCATTGTAAAACGTTTTGAAAACTCCTTAACAACAGTTAAATCAACAGCATGTCTTGGCATTTCATACACAGTTGGGAAAATATCATTTCCTACGTATGCTATTCTTGCTCCAAAAATATTATAAGACATGTTCACTGTTAAACCTTTTTTAGTATCATCATACAACAATCCCATGTTAATGATGTATGGCGATTGCCCTTGAAGTGGTCTTGTTCTGTCTTGACTCAGCGTGCTATCATCTCCTAAATCAACATTACTTAAAATATAAGAAGCATTAATATTCATTGAAATTTTCTTTAAGAATTTATTTTGAAAGTCGTTTTCCAAAGATTTTCTGTATTCAAACTCAAGCCCTCTGTTTGTAGCACTTTTAGCATTATCCAATGAAAACTGTTGACTCAAACCAACTGGCACAACATAGTTTTCAATTGGATTTAAGAAACGTTTGTAAAACAGTCCTAAACTAATGGTTTCGGAACTACTTGGATATTTTTCGAAACGAAAATCAAGGTTATCAATCAAACATGATTTCAAATTAGGATTACCAACAATGTTTACATCATACATAAAATCATAGTAAACAAAAGGCGCCAACTCCCTAAACTCAGGACGATTTACTGTTTTACCATATGCTAATCTAAATAAATTTTTATCATTTAAATAATAAATGGTGTTGATGGAAGGTAAAATATTAAGGTTAGTCAAAGAAACATTAATTGGACCACTTTGGTCGGCACTTTCTAAAGATTGATTAAAATACTCAGCTCTTACTCCAAAATTAAATTTAAAATTATCAATTGGAATAGAAGCATTTACAAAGGATGCTAATAATTGATTATTCGCTCTATATTTATCATTTGGATTGGTTCCTTCATTAGGTTTAAATCCAGAAACGTTGTTAATATTATCTATTTTAAATAACTCACCAACAGATTGGGTTAAAAAATCATTTTTCAAAACTGGATTTCCTACATAAGAATAACTTAACCAACGAGCATCAAAACTTCTGCTTTTATTTTCTACATAAGCCCCAACTTTTAATTTTAGATCACTTGATGTATCCAAGTTTGTTCTGAATGATTTGTCATATTGAATGGTTCCTGACACTGTATTCTCATTCAACAATGAATAGAATCTAGCGGCATCAAACAAACTTGCACTTGGAGGATCTATTAATGTAAATGATTCGTTTGAACCTATAATTCTTGAAGTTCTAAAACGTCTGTAATCGGGCTCATTTCTTCTAACGTTACTAAAGCCTAATCCATAATTCAAATTACTGTTTTTGTCTTTATTTTTCAATTCACCTTCTAATTGACCAAAATAAATTCTTCTCGAAGTATAGTGAAATCCATAATTCTTAAATTCATCTTGTGGTCTCTCAGTTGGATTAACACCTGTTCTAATGGTGGTTTCGTTTTCTCCAATTTGATTGAAAATATTTTTGAAAGCAATTGTATGATTTTTATTGATTTTTAGAATCCAATTACTCAATGCACTAATTTTGGTTTCAACTGCATAGTTCTCATCACTGTAATTAAACATTTGTCTTACATATTCAATTTGGTCATTTTGGTAACGGTATCTTTTGGTTATATTTTTTTGGTAGCTTGTTGAATAATTAAAACTGTTGGTGGTAAACAACTTCATTTTTTTAATCTTCCAATTTTTCCCTTGGCTTAAAGACCAACTAAAATCAAGAGGGGATCTAACCTCTTCTAAACTGAAATTATTTTGTAAAAGTTTGCCATATTGAATGGACTGTGAGGTATTAAGACCTGCAATAGAACTAGGAAATCCGTCAGGCAAAGACCTTGTACCGTTGTCAAAACCTAAATAATCTGTAGAAGAACCAACGCTGTTATGTTGCGCAGCGGCTAGTGTTGTTCTAACTCTATAACCTACCCCTAATCCAAATGTTATAAAGTCGCGTTCAACATTACTTTTTGTACCTATTTTGATTACACCGCCGGCAAAATCACTAGCCAAATCAGAGGAAGGTGATTTGTATATCATCATTTTATCCAACATACTAGAAGGAATTAAATCAAAAGAAAATGCTCTTCTATCAACTTCAGTACTTGGCGCATTAATACCATTTATTTGAACGCTGTTATAACGCTGACTCAAACCTCTTAACATAATAAACCTATTTTCTATCAAAGTAACCCCAGGTACTCTTGCTGCTGCTTTGGCTGCATCGTTGTCCTGAGAATTTTTAAGTTGTTCGAAAGTGATGTTATTGGCAACTACTTCAGACTTCTTTATCTCTTGTATGCCAGCTTTTATGGAATTTGTTTTTCGTGCTACTGCTTTACCTCCTCCTCCTATCAACTGATAAGAAGCAGTTAAATATACGTTTCCAATATTAACAACAGTTGAAGCAACATCTACATTGAAAATTGTGTCAGCTTCGTAACCAGTACAAGATATAACAATATTGTATTTGCCTGGTTTTAATTTAGAAAGCTCAAATTCACCATTAGCATTGCTTGATACACCTTTGCTTGTACCTTGTATAATAATACTGGCGTTTGGTATAGTTTCAACCTTGGCTGAATCTATAAGTTTACCTTTAATTCCGCCAGTTGTTTGTGCATTTAATAATGAAGAAAAAAACAAGATTTTTGTTAAAATGATAAATGCAACTTTTTTATGAAATTCCATGGCACAAAATTGACCTTACTATATTAATTATATCTTAACTATTAGTGAAATTTAAGTTAGCAATACAAGCCAAGAAATATGGCAATAAGTGAAGTAAAACAACAAAAAATGCAATATTTAAAAATTAAAAAGCAATACAAAACTTAACAATATGGTAATATTGACTTTAATTTATTGTAACCTTCATTGCTCAATTTCGTAGCGATGAAAAAAATCTTTGTAATAATGTTTCTAAGTTTAGTAATCGGAACTGTTTCCGCTGAAAAAATAGAACAACAAAATTTTATCATCAAAATACTAGACACAAACAACGAGTTGATTTCTGGTGCTAAAATTACAATTAACGGTTCACAAGAGGTATACTATACTAATTCCAAAGGAGAATGCCACATTCCCTCACATTTATTTAATAACCAAAGCAACATCATTGTAGATTACATCTCTTACAAATCAAAACAAATTCAACTAACTACAAAAAATTCTAAAATAATTTTAGAAAAAAGATAAAATTTTTTATTACCTTTGTTACTAAATTATTAACAAGTCATGAATAAATTATTAATCTTATCGTTTTTCTTCAGTTCTTTCATTGCATTAAATGCACAAACTGAAATTAATATTAGCAATGGTTTTTTCACGGATGTGAATGGATCTGCTTTTAATGGCTCTTATGAAACTTACTACTTAGGTGGTCATATTGAAAGCATCTATGAAATCAATGATGGTGTTAAAGACGGACATCTTTCTGTATTTCACATGAATGGCTCTTTAAAAGAGACTGGCAAATTCAACAGTGGACTTAAGCAAGGAGAATGGACGGCTTACAATGAATCCGGAAAAATTGAGTCTGTTGCTTTCTACAAGAATGATTTAAAACATGGTACTTGGAAAGTTTGGGATGCGCAAGGAACACTTAGAAGTGTGATGTATTACAAAAACGGGAAAAGAACCGGCAATTGGAAAACTTACAACGAAAAAGGTGAGTTAATTGAATCTATTTCTTACTAAATAGAAATAACTTCTCTTTTATCTTTCTTTTTCATTTTGTTGGGTAGCGACTCCAATATCTCATCAACCATCGTTTTTATTAGCTTTTTCTTAACTAAATTTCTGTGAGTGTACATACACACCTCACGAACAGGTTCAGGACCTTTGAAATAACGAACCAATTCCATTTGTTCGTCGCTCATATCCATTATTGCTAATTCAGGAAGAATTGTAACCCCATCGTCTTGTTCTACTATTCTTTTTAATGTTTCTACACTTCCTGTTTGATACTCAAATCTCGATTTATTATTATCCTTCTTTCTTTCGCCACAAATATTCAAAACTTGATTTCTCATACAATGCCCTTCCGTCAAAATCCAAATGTCTTTTAAATCTAAGTCTTCGGTTTTTAAGGTATTCTTTTTGAACAATCTATCACTTTTTGAAACATAGGCTACAAATTCCTCATAATACAAAGTTTGCTCATTTAAACTTTTATCCTTGACAGGCGAAGCCATGATTGCGCAATCTAATTGATCATTTTTAAGATGTTGAATAATTTGCTCTGTCGTTAACTCATTAATAATCAAATTTACATCAGGATACTTATTTAAAAAACGGACTAAAAATCGAGGAATTAAATACGGGGCAATTGTTGGAATTATTGCCATCCTTAAGTCCCCTTTAATAATTCCTTTTTCATCTTGAACTAATTCTAGAATTTTGCCGTGTTCTTTTAATACATTTCTGGCTTGTGTAATTATTGCTTCCCCTAAATGGGTTGGAACCACAGGCTGCTTACTTCGGTCAAACAATTTAACACCAAGCTCATCTTCGAGCTTCTGTATTTGCATACTTAAAGTTGGTTGAGTTACAAAACAACTTTCTGCAGCATTCACAAAATTCCTGTGTGTGTCTAATGCGATAAGATATTCTAATTGTGTAATAGTCATAAAACTAAAGTATAAGTGAAACTAATTCTAAAACCTCAACTTCATGATTCTTATTCATTGTCTTAGCCTCTTTCGGACTATCTGCTTTTTTATCTTTCCCTGCAAACCAATCTATATTAAGTCCGTTACTGTACCTTTTTTGTGAAATAGACAAACTACCACAAGATGAAAAAAGCAGAATTACAATGGTAAAAATGCTCAGATTTTTGATGTTTGATTTCATATTTAAAAGTTTATTAATGTTTGATTTTTGTCAACCGCTTGTTTTTCTTTCACCGCAATTGATTTTACAATGCCATCCACAGGCGATTTAATGATATTTTCCATTTTCATTGCTTCTAATATCAAGATTGGGTCTCCTTTTTTCACTTCCATACCCTCATGAACCTTAATACTCAAAACCAAACCGGGCATAGGCGCTTTTACATCATTTACCTTTGGTTTGGAAACTGCATCTAATCCCATGCTTGACAATAACAAGTCGAACCTGTCCTTAATGTTAATCTCATACTTGTGACCTTTATAAGCGATAGTGTACACCTTAGTGTCTTTATCAAAACTTACAACTTCAAAATAATAAGATTGTTTTTGATATAAAACATGAAAGAACTTTTGATTTTCAATCACTTGCAAATCAAAATCCCTCACTTCCCCATCGAGAACTATTTGAGAATCTTTAATTTCTACATTTCGACTTATATCATTGAGAATAGATTGAATCATTATTGCAAATTTATGACAAAATTAATGACTAACAATCAACTTATTATACTCATTTCCAATTTTAATGTAATAAACACCCGAACTAAAATGTTCGGTAGACACACGAATTTGATTACCTTTAATCACCTGCTCATAAACCACTTGTCCAAAACAATTATACATAGCTATACTTTCATTTTCAAATTGGCTTGACGAGAAACTTACAACAAACTCATTATTAGCTGGATTAGGATTAATAGATACGCCATTTAATAATAAATTGTTTAACCCTACCGATTCTGCAATTCTAAAATTGATAGAAAATGTGTTATTGGCACTTAATTGGTCTTGTGCAGATTGGCTTGTTAACACCGCTTGATACCTTCCTAATTTTTGGCTACCAAAACTAAAACTGTTGTTCAGGTTCAAAGTTCTAATTTCATTGTTTAACAAAAATGGAATGGTCAAACTATCTGAATAAACCGTTTCCAATTTACTCTGAACAGTGTCTAAATATTGGATTGTAAGTACTGCTTTTATTGGAAAACTAGTATCAGCAACTTCGTTCATCACTTCAATTCTAGGCAGAACATTTGCATTATTCAATCGGTATGTTCTATTATTTTCAGGCAATACAATTGACCTTGCCTTTACATCATTTAACAACCTGTAACTAGAATTTGTCACCAAAGCATTGTTTTGCGCATACTGATCCTTGTTGTAGAACAATATTGTTTCAAACCTAACTGACATGGCATTTAATTGAATTGGAATTGCAGGGAATTCGATATCCAAATTTGGGATTGACGTAAAACTAGTATCCACATCTTTGGAATACAACAAATTATTATTTCCGGCATTAAACATTTTGAAAGTCAGTGTAAATGGATCTGTGCTTAATATTTCCCCTTTATTTTCAACTCTAACCATTGGTTTAGGAGAAGAAATTCCCACTAACAACGTATCACTAGTTTTTGGATTTAGGATTTCAGTTACTGCAATATCAAAATCTTTAATTGCTATATATTTGCCAACTAATTGATTATTAGATGTATCAAAATCTTTTGGCAACTGAATCCATACTTCAACGTCGTAATTTTGGGGTTGTGATAACAACAAACTGCTGTCCATAGTAATGGTTTTGGTTTGTGCGCTATCTATTGTCACCATTTTAGTACTTGAATAAACCAAGTTACTATTTAAACGAACACTCATATTAAGCGCAAATGGCGTATTTTGGGCCAACAATCCGTTGTTTTTAATCTTAACTTTAGGAGCAAAAACAGCACCTATTTGAACATTAGAATTAATCGTTGGTGTTACTTCTACCACTTCCACATCGTCCAATAATCCAACAGCAAAACTTGTAACTAATGTGTCATTATTCCTAAATTGATCATTTTCCAATTGCGTGTATGCAATCATTTTATAATACCCTAATAGAGTAGGTTTGAATTTCTTAAAAAACACAAAACTCGGGGTATTTCTGTAACTGTTTGTTGTTGAGGAATCTTTTAAAATCAAACTGTCACCATACCAAATTTCACCCTGAACTTTAAAAGGAATATCTTGATTGGCATCTCCTTTATTTTCTATTTTAAGTTGTGGATTTAAATTAGCAACTGGAGGAACAAGCACTTGAAATTGAGTAGGATAAATAGCTTCCGTAACGGCTACATCATTACTTCTTATAATTTTGAAGACACGTTTTGCTGTATCATTTGTTCTGTTAATATCTGTAGACAATCTAGTAAATGCTCTGAAATAAAGAGTTCCATATTTACTACAAGGAAAAGCATCAAAAGACGCTAATACACTATTCAATGGCCCCAAGGTGTACAATTTAGATTGTTCAAACAATTTATTATTTAATGAATCAAAAATTTGAGCAACCACATTAAATGGCCCTTTAGTATCTAATCCAAAATTTTGAACAAACACGGTTGGGTAAACGGTATCAATAAACTGTTCATAGTCAATAAAACTACTTGGATCAAAAACAGAACCTAATCCCACATCATTATATGTGGCACACACAAATGAAGTTCTAATTGTGTCATTATCCTTCATTTGATCGTTGGCTAATCTTGTAATCAACAACACATCATAGGTTCCCGCAGAGACTGGCAAAAAGCTAGAGTCAAAGGTGATAACCCTTCGACGTTCACTTGAAAGGGTATCGAAAATATTTGAAGAGTATACGATATTATTATTCCTTCTTATAATTAAGCTAGTAGCAAAAGGAGTTGTTTGATTATTCGAACCAAAATTTATAATGGTTGCTTTGGGTGCCATTGTTCTCACATTAGTTAAGTCA
>JBIPNH010000016.1:0-28482 GCA_044373665.1 Bacteroidia bacterium | reverse complement strand
GTAACTCCCGAAACCACCCAACTTAAGGTTACATTTTTTAATGTATCTCTACCCAAATTTTGAATAAGCACTTTAACAGGTAAATTCGCTGCACATTCTGCCCCAGTTGGGCTGAATAAAGCAATGACAGAAGCATCATTTTTACTTAACAAAAACTCATCTGCACCTATGTCAGGAGTTAAAGTATCTCTTAATTCCCCATCATAATCGTTTTTTACTTCAGCTACTCTTATTCCAGCCCCTTTTAACAAAGGGTTTTTGATATGTAAATCATTGCTTGAAGTAAAGTAAGGTAAAACAGACAAAGAACGTGACTCTTGTCCACTTACCGAACGTAAACTGGATAAATTATTGACATTACCTCCCCAATAAACAAACTGTGTTCCTTTGGTAAAGTAGTTATTATAATTACTTGCTAAAATTTGATTTCCCGAGGAAATATAAACAGCATCTCCACCCTCCATAACAATATTATTGTTCAACAATTGAAGATTAGCATTAAAAACTCCAGATGTAAAAATTCCTGCATTTGCCGCTGAACTCGAATAAAAGTAAAGACTATTGTGTACTAACTTTTGATAATGTGTGCTGTCCAAAGAAACGCCTTTACCTATGCCTCTAACGAACATGTTATTAGAAATCACACCTTCGTTATTAGCAGTAGAAATACAACGATTCAAAAGGATTGAGTTTTCGGTATTGATGCCTCCAAAATAATTACGGTTTACTTGGATATTACCATTACATCTCAATAATTGTAATTGATAATTTCCGCCTATCGTACTTATGACATTTTTAAATATATTGCCTATTAATTTTACCTGATTGTTGTCTACAATATTTAGGGCATAACTATAGGCACTGTCAAAAGTATTTCCTTGAATTACTGTTCCTGATTCTTTGGCTGTAATATCACCAAAATACCACATGTTATAAGTGCCAAACTTAATTAAATTCCCTATAAATTGATTATTGTTATCCTCACTTTGGTCTGACCAAATATTAATAGCATTGATATTGCTAGTCAATGGCCTTATTCCAATAAATTGGCAAGATTGAAACTTGTTATTATTTGAGCCATTAAGAATATGAAGTACATGTCCATAAGGATTGGTTCCGGTTCTTTGAAATGTAAATCCTTCGAATGTAACATAATCGGCCCCACGTAACTGAATGGCTGCATTGTTATTTCCTGTAGCTGTCGTAGAGGGCAATGTAACCACTACTTTAGTACTGTCTTTTGTAACATTTTTAAACTTAATAGGATTCGCACTTCCCATTCCAGGCAATTGGGTAAAGGTTATCTGCTCATTGTAAACCCCATGCTTTACATTAAAAGTTACAGGTCCACATAGTCCTCTTGATGAAATACCTGTTATAGCATCATTGATTGACTTAAAATCTGTTCCGGCAGTGTCTCCAATACTATAATTACCTATTAAACCCGCTAACTTAGTGGTCCTAAAAGTATCATTGTTAGTTTTTTGATCGGTGGCATTATTGGGTAGACGAGTCCATACCTTAAATAAATAGGGGGTATTTGAAGCAAAATTAAATGTGCCCACTTGAATAGAATTGGATGAATTTCCCGGCGCAATAACGCCTGACCAATTATATGTACTTACACTACCTGAATTTATCTGCCATTGAATACTGACTTGTTTAATGGTATCTGAACCATAATTTTGAAATCTTACTTTAACAGGATGAATACCCGCACAAAAAACAGATGGACTATCTACATTGCTAATGCCCACATCACGTGTTGCAGGAAAAAACTCATCTGCCCCTATGTCTGGAAAATTAACATCTCTAACATCGCCATCTATATCTTTGAGCACCCAAGGAGACACAAATCCTTTACCGTTTAAACTAATATTGGCAACATGTAAATCCGCATTACTAATATATCCGGGATCAACATTCAAAGAATTTGCGTCCAAACTTGTACCTGACTGCCATGCCGATAAACTGGTATATGACGTTCCATTCCACTGACCTAAGTTTGTTCCATTCGCAAACAAATTATTATAATCCATAGAATCAATGTTACCATAATTTGAACCAGGAACGTTCACTGCAAATCCTGACCCTTTGTTTATAAAATTATTATTAACCAAACGAATATAAGAATTGGTATATTGCGGATAATGGTAATAACCTGCACTTGCAGACAATGAACTATTTATTAAAACATTGTTGTTGTGAAAATTGAGATAAGTACAAAGATAAATAGCAAAACCAGTACAGTCTCCGGTACCACCACCATTAAAGATAAAATTATTATATACCAACGAAGGAGCTGAGGAAGTGCTGGTGGTATTAGCTAAAATAACCGCTCTTACTACTTGCCCATTCACCGCTAACATTTGCATTTTATTATTTCTAATAACTAATGACGGCGAATTTTCAATACGCATTGCATACGAAACATAATGACCCTGATTGGCCCCAAAATCACCCATGTTTAGCTGATTATTTTCAACCAAAAAGCCACTTTGACCAGTCATGTAAATCCCCGAGCAACCGCTTGTATCTATTTTATTATTTGCAAACTTATTTCCAGAACATGCTGTGGCTCCATATATTCCATTGTAACCATATAACAATCTAGAATTCTGAACTAAAGTACTGTCTGCATTTCCTGTAAAAAATAAACAAGAGCCTATTCCATAGTTAAATCCCAAACTCGAACTACTTGGCATTTTTCTCCCTCTAAAATAACATTGAGTAAACTGATTATTGTCTGCATCGTTACTCAACTGAACAACCGTACAATAGGTGTTTGTTCCAGTTCGTTCAAAACCTATACCTCTAAATCTCAAAAAGTCAACCCCGTTTAAATGAACCACATAATCACCTGTTGAAGAAGTAGATGAAGCATTTTTGAGCACACAACGACTGCTATCTAAACTGCTTGACCTGAAAGTAATTGTACTACTATTAGAAACGCCTGTTATTGCTGTAATATCCAAATTGACATTGTATGTTGTGTCATAAACAGTAATAACAACTGCACCACTTACTCCAGAACCTTGGGCATTTCCCCCATCTGTTCTACTACCACTTACTAAATCTCCAATAGCAGACTCCCAATTTTGATAATTGGAATTACTAGCATTTTGCCTAGGATTAATGGAATAACTACCACTTAATTGCGCATAATTAGATAACGGGACAAACAACAAAAGAAGGAAGAAGGTTTGCCAAAACGGATTACTTTGTACTTTTTTTTTCATATTAATGTTGGTTGTAAGGTTCAGAACTGGAGATAAAATGAAATTAAAATTTGAATTAAAATATCATTTTGAAAAACAAATGTAATCTATTTTTTTAAAAATGCAAGAATTTGGTAAATTAATTTATCAAACCCATAATTTAATAATTTCATAAAAAAAGGAAATTATCACCTTAGGTAATTTCTTATCAGTATAAAAAAATTTATACTCTGTTATTAAAAATAATTTAATGCAATTCAGTTTGCAAATAAAACTGATTAATGCCCTCAAGTATGTCTATTGCTGTTGTAGATGCAACTCCCCTGTTTTGGGCGCACCAAATACCTGATTGTGCATGAATATAAAGTGCTACAATGGCTGCATCAGACACCTTTAAACCTTGTGCCAATTGGGAAGTTATGATTCCTAATAAAATATCACCACTCCCTCCTTTGGCTAAAGATGGACTACTGTCAAGGAGAATATACTCCTTATGATTTGGATTATATAAAATACTTATAGAATCTTTCAAAACTATAGAGATGCCGTATTCTTGTGAAAATTGCTTTGCAAATTCAGCTCTTTGTATTGAATTTTTACATTGAACTTTAAATAAGTTATCGAACTCCTTTGGATGAGGAGTAAGAACACATTGCTGTGGGAATGAAATATTGTTAACACCAAATTCACCTATCATATTTAATGCATCTGCATCAATCGCCAAAGGAATATTATACCGACTACATTGTGCTATTATCTCCAACAAAAGCGCTAATGTAGATTCATTTGTTCCCACTCCAGGACCTATTCCTACTGCACTATAATCGCGAATATCAATGGGCTCATTGCGTAAAAAATCCACCCCACTATTGACTAATACCATAGCTTCGGGCACCAATGTTTGTAACACTTGATAACACGACTCTGCTGCAAGAACACTGGTTTTTCCACTACCCGATTTTACAATAGCTTTAGCCGACAAAGAGGCAGCACCACACATCCCTTTTTGTCCAGCTATTAATAAGGCATGCCCAAAGGTTCCTTTGTGACAAAATTTAGTTCTTTTGGGTAAAAGTGTATTAACACTCTGTAGGGTTATTACAAACCTTTGGCTTTCCACATTACTCAAAAAAGCTTTATCCAAACCGATATCAATAAGCTTAACTACCCCAGTCGCGCTTTCACTTTCAGGAAATAAAAAAGAAGGTTTTAGCTGTTGGAATGTTAGAGTATGATTTGCTTTTATGAAATTATCTTGAACCAAATGCCATTCTTTCAAATCTATTTCTGAAGGGAAACCCGAAGGAACATCTATTGAAATTACGGTTTCAAAATTCGCCTGATTAAGTTTGTTTATTAATTCACAAAGTGGTGCTTTCAGTGGTAATTTAAGTCCAACACCCAAAATACAATCTATCAAAACTTCGAAATAAGTGTTACTGTTTTCGAATGTTTCCTCAGCAATTATTAAACCACTGAATTTGGAATTAAACTGCTCTAAATAAAAACTTGCTTCATCGGTGTATGGTTTGGATGGATTGGCAAGCAATACTCTAATATTATAATGATCCTCTGCTAACAAATAGGCAATACAAAGTCCGTCAGCACCATTGTTACCATTGCCACAAACCACTAAAATATTTTGTGACACATTACAAGTTTCCTTAATAAAATTAATTGCATTTTGCGAAGCTCTTTCAACTAGTTTTATTGAGGAAATGGGTTCATTTAGAATAGTGAATTCATCCCATTCTCTCAACTGATTTGTATTTAAAAACTTCATGATTTATCGATCGGTCCAAAGACGTTTTTTGTCCACCTTTAAACTTTGCAATATACTACTATTGACCTTAATAGAGAAGAAAAAACTCTTTCTTACACCATCTGGTATCCAAGAAAAATTAAGCGCCCAACAGTGCAACAATCTACTTACCTCAAACTGAGTAAAGGCTATTTTCTTTTGTTCAAAATCATACCCTGAATTACATCCTATTTTCCACTTTGGCGTTAGGTTTAAATCACCACTAAATCCAAGTGTATGAAAATACCGAGTTGCATAATTAATTCTTGTGTAGTTCATTGAGTAATTGACATTCAAACTCCACTCTCTGTCAAAATTAACATAGGCATCAGGATTGCGCATTAATTCTCCAAATTCATTCACGTCTTCTTGGGTTTTAATTTTTCCAGTTGTGTCTAATGATTTCGTGGATTTAAACATGTCCGCATTAATTCCCGTTTGCATAGAAACCTGACCACTGGTCCATGTTCCTATTCTTTTTCCTCTCAAAATCTCTAATTTATCAATGGTTTCATTTCCCACTTTTTGATAAGGATTTAAAATGGCATTGGCATTTAAGTTAACATGATTAAATAATTTAGTAAAACCTGATACTGAAATGTTAGACAATCTTTTGGCTGTATCCAAAAAATTATAATTTCCAGAAATATTAAAACTCTCAATCCAGGTTTTGTTTTCAAACTTGGCACTGCTATCTGTTTTCTTTAGAACTTTTGCTTGCAGGTTGTTTCCAATTGAAAAATTCAACAAACCGCTTGCCCCACCACTAGGCGAACCTAAAATTGCATTTTCATATTTTGAATATCTTTGTAATCTGCCTGAGGTATCAGCTTGTACTTGCTTAAAAATACCAAACTTTTCTTGACTGTAATCAGGACGATAGCTGAAGCCAATATTGGGTGTTATTGTGTGTCTGATGGCAGATAATTTTTTAGACCGAAATTGATAGGTTCCAAAAATTTGTGTTCCTATATTGGCATTGGCAGAATAATCGCTAGCCCTGCTAAAACCTCTGTTAAAAGTTGTATCTATTTTTTTACTGACTTCATTCCAGTTTTTTTCTATCGAATTAAAATACCAAAATTCTCTATAGTTTACAGTAGGTGTAAATGAGAATTTTTGTTTAAAAAACTTGTAAGAACCCAAAGTAATGGGGATACTGTGAATAATACCTTGTTTAAATTCATCTCCTACGGTTAATTTAAGTGGTGAATTAAATTGAACTCCCGGTAATATTGATTCGAAAGGCAAACCAGAGAAGAAAATACTGTCTTTAGTTTCTATTCGATTTTCAAATTGCAACTGATAGCTAACCCCAAAATCTTTGTACCACTTATATTTGCCTATGGCATTGGGTTTAGAAAAAGGGGTTATTCTTTGCACATTAAGTGTAATATTGGGTAAAGACATGCTAAAGTTTCTGTTTTGGGTATTTTGACGGTGCGTAATTCCCGAAACAAAATTTACTTTATTGCGAAACAACATTTTGGAATAAGACACCGAAGATCCGAATTCATTGGTTACAATGGTAGTTGGATTAACCGAATTTAACTGTGCAGCATTGTTTTTTTGTATGTTCACATTGGCTGTAAAAGTAGAACCGGGATTGGCTTTAGGGTCTTGACTGTGAGTCCATCTTAAACTAAAAGTTTTAGTATTTTTTAATTTATACAAAGGGTCTTCCCTTTCAGCTGTTAAATACTTTGCATTTTCTATTTGGAAGTTCCCATTGTATTTATAGCGTTTGTTATAACGGGTGTTTGATGCTATTCTCCAACTACCTCTAAAATAAATATCACCCATTATACTTTGGTCTATTTTATCACTAATGGCAAAATGGTATCCAATATTTCTTAAAAAAGGTCCGAAATTCCCACTCATACCATAATCAAAAGGAACTAAACCTGAGCGTTTTTCTTTTTTTGTTGGGAACATTCCAAAAGGAATAAACAGTGGCGTAGGCACATCTTCAATGACAAGATTTGCTGGACCAAAAATTATTTTTTTATTGGGTATAATTTTCAGTTTTTGTGCTTTCAAATAAAAATGGGGATGTTCGGGATTGTTACAAGTAGTGTATTTACCGACATCACTGTACAAACTTTGGTCATCATCGCGCAGCACTTTGTTACAGTGTATAAAACCATCACCTTCTTTCATTGTAATACCATAAGTTCTCCCTCTTTTGGTATTAAAATTATAAATCATGGTATCGGCTTCAGTTTCTCTTTCACCGTCATTAAAAATTGGCTTACCAACATACCTTCCCGCTGAATCTATTCTTCCTATTGCGTACAATTCACGCTTATCAAAATCAACAATTATAACAGCAGCTTTCAGGTCAATCCCCTCATATTTTATAGAAGCATTGCCATAAAAGTAGGCTTTTTTCTGTTTCAAATCGAATAAGCTGGAGTCTTGGGCTTGGTAATCAATAATGTCAGTAATGGCATCTTTTGAAATTCTGAAAGTATCTGTAGTAACTTGTTTTAAGGTATCCGGAATTTGTTTTGTCGAATCCTTGGAAAATTGCAAAGTATCAGATATTGCAGTTTGTTTAAGAGAAATTGTTTCATTTACTTGAGCCTTAGCTTCATTACTGTATAAAATGTAGCACGAAAATTGTATTATCCACAATAATGAATGGAGATGTTTGGTTGTAAATAATAGATTAAACAAAACTAATTCGTGAAATTTGCACAAAACTAATTTAAAAAACCGAACGATAGTGAAGATGGATAAAAAAATATTAATTGGCTTCTTAATTGCATCCTTTTGGATCAACTCTTCCTTTATCGGTGATGAGAACACTTTTGATATAGTCGTTATAGATGCAGGACACGGAGGACACGACCCAGGTTGTAACTTTTCAAACGACCGTGAAAAGGAAGTTACCTTGTCAATTGCCCTAAAACTAGGCAAAATGATAGAAGATAGTCTTCCTGATGTTAAGGTTGTGTATACTCGAAAAACTGACAAATTTATTGAATTAAGCGAACGCAGCAATATAGCTAACAAAAACAATGCCGACCTTTTTATAAGCATTCATTGCAACGCAAATGACAATGCTGAAGCCAATGGAACTGAGACTTATATTATGGGTTTACACAAGTCAGAAAGCAACTTACAGGTGTCCAAACGTGAAAATAGTGTAATCACATTAGAAAAAGATTACAAAAATAACAGCGCATACGAACAATTCGACCCAAACTCTCCCATAGGTCACATTATTTTTTCACTTATTCAAAATGCTTACATCGACCAAAGTGCTAAATTTGCTAGTCACGTAGAAAACGAATTTAAGAAAAACACAAAATTAAAGAGTCGTGGGGTTAAGCAAGCTGGATTTTTAGTATTATGGAAAACAGCAATGCCAGGAGTATTAATAGAAACGGGCTTTTTATCCAATGAAATGGACAGGAAAGTATTATCCAAAGACAGCGGCCAAACAGTAATGGCAAAGTCTATTTATAACGCTGTAAAAAAATACAAAACAAGTACTGCAGGCAAGTAATTAAACCGCCTGAAAACATTAGAAAGCCTTATTAGTATTAGTAGTTCAATTCAGTAATTGAAATATTATCGAAGCAATAAAACTTAGAAACATAATCGGTGCTAACTTGCTTTACCGATAATTGTTTCCCTGTTTCATCACACAATACCTCAACAAAATAATTGTTAATAGAATGCAATTCAAGAGTGAGTTTTTCAGTTAATTTCTTGTCTAATACCTTATTAGACGATTTCTGAATTAACTTTGCTTTTCCTTTCTCGGAAAAAACGCTGAATTCGTTTGCTTTGATGGTCATAAAATTTGATTTGATTTAGTTAGTTTGATTTAGTAATCGTTTGGTTTATTTTATTTGTAATTTGTATCGACTCAATAACAGAAGAGTTGAACGTATCATCCATTTGCATGTAGGCAACGGTTGGATAGGTTTCTGCACCGAATCTTTTCTTTTCTAAAGTGGCTGTAAAGCCTAAGTTGATATTTTCGCAATTAAGTTCTTTTGCTCTTTTTAATACATTGTAAATAGCTTGCCTGTATACACTGAATTCTGCTTCGAATGATTTATCAATACCGATAAACATTGCATTGTAGGTTTTTCCTGATAGGTAGTTAAACACTACTGCAATTTCTTTGTCAGGTGATTCAGCTGGACGTAATGAAAGGATATCCCAATTTTTAAATAAGGCTATGTCTGTAAATAATTTATCAGGTAAATCAAACGTATTTAACTTCAAGCTGCTATTTTTAATTTGCTTGTATAATGATTTCCAATTCTGAATATTTAATTCTGTAGGTTCTGTAATTACTTTGCAAATAATTCTATCTTCGAATCGTTGCACCTCACTTCTGAAATGTTTTCTGTATTTTTTAGGCAAAGTCATGCTGTACTCGTAGATATCATTCCATTTTAAGGATTCTATCACATGTCGCTCGGGCATAGTGGTTTTAAAATACCCATTTTCTAACATGAATTTATCGAGTTCGTAATTATTGTCTTCAAAGTCACGCAACATAATATTACCGGCGTTATACTTTTTCATTAAAGAACTTCCAAAATTGAACAATTCATCAATTGCTGCTTTATACAAACTGTGTTTGGTGTTAATATAAATGTGTTCACCTTCTGTTAATAAAGAACCCGACATCACCATTTTAGAAGTTAAGTAATAAGGATCTTCTGTTCTTCTAATGTTTTCAATGAATTCTGAAATAGCTTCGTGCGACAACATATCATCTTTACTAACAGTGGTTGTAAAGAAAGTAGAGAGTACCACTTCGCCTTTTTCATCTTTTACTATGATATAGTCAAACTCCCAATTATTTTCTTTGTGTGGATTCCCTTTGTAAACAGACTCTAGGAACAACATACCTTCGTAATCAAAACTACCTTTACCTTCATAAATAGCATTCCAAACTTCAGGTTGAATGTCTTTAATAGTTTCGTATTGTTCAACTACTAATTGAGAGGCATTTAATATAGTTTCTACTTGTTCAATGATTGCATTGTCAACTTTACTTTCTATACCAAACGCTTTGTTTATTTGTTCAATACTAAAATTATGCTCAACTAACGCTTCATTAAAATGACGATTCATGGATTCAATCATTTTTTCAATTTGCTCAAAAGTATGAAGGCGAGTTATTGTAAAACGCACGCCGGTATTTTTGATAGGTACCGCAGGGAAAGCGCCTAAGTTGGTATAAAATCCATCGTCGAGCATTTTCTTAATAACCTGATAGCCTATTTTATGTAAACCAACCCCAATAAAGAAAACGGGTGAATTTAAATCTTTGATAAGAGGTAAATTGGTTTTCTTAATCATTAGGTTAGCGAACTTGATATTATCATTCAATGCCGTTTGCATTGTTTTAATTTCCTTAGACAAGTGAATATCAGCAGAGGCAATAGCTGCACCAAGGGCAGCAGGTTGCATAGGACCAGAGGTAATCATAGGACCACCACAAGTTCTTACAAAATTGCACATTTCCTCATTAGAAAAAACCATAACAGCACCGCCTGTTGCAAAGGCTTTAGCCAAACTAATAGCTAAAACCATTTTGGGATGCATAGATTTTTTGTTCAACACATAACCACGACCATATTTACCATAGCAACTCATTCCATGGGCATCATCCACATAAAAATGAAATTTTTCGTATTTATCCATCAAATCATACACCTTTTCTACCGGTGTACCGTCGCCATACATTGAATAAATACCATCTGCAAAATACCAAACTTTGTCGTGTTTTTTGCTTAACTCTTCAATTCTAGTTTCCAAAATATCCATTCTATTGTGCCTTAAAAGTTCAATATGAATCCCTTTAGGCTTAAGAAGTGTTACAGCGGTTTGTACTGAATTGTGGACTTGGTGGTCGAGAATAACAGCATCGTTTAAACCGACAATGACAGGAATAGTTGCAATGTGAGCAAGTGTAGTAGTGGGAACCACAACACAGTGACCGTCAAAGATTTTATTAAACTTAGATTCTAATATTCTGTAGTGATAAGAGGACAGATAAGCGCGAGAGGCCGAAAACTGTGTGCCGTAGTTTCTTATTGCTTTGGTAGCACCCTCTTTTAGTCGCTCGTCAAACTCCAACCCAAGATAACTACATGAGCTAAAGTTAACAGCGTTTATTTGATTGATTGTGATGTAATTACCATTTAAAATTTCGTCAGAAACATCCAAATGAAGAATTCCACTGTTTTTTCCATCATTGATTACATTAAATACTATGTTGAGTAAATTATTCATTATTTCTTTTGGGTAATTGATTATTTCATTAATATTGCAAACATCATTCATATTAACAACATAAAAAATAAGATGATAAACCCAAATGTTGATAAGTGCTTATACTCATACACCAAAAGTGAATAGTATTTAATACTAATAAATTAATAATACACGTGCAAAATGGAAATATTCGAAAATAAAACCATCAAAATGGAAATCATTGATGGTATCATGCATGCCACTTATAAAAGAGGCATGAAGATAGAACTTGAGGATGCCAAGAATATTGTTGATGAAAGACTTAAAATGCTTAACGGCAGAGTATTACCTTCCATTGTTTTTGACGGTGGCGTAGTAAGTTTAGACAAAGCTGCAAGAGATTATTTTTCTTCAGTAGAAGGCACACAAGGCATAAAATGTGTGGCTATTGTACAAAGTTCTATGTTTAGCAAAATGCTTGTTAATTTCTTTTTGAAAATTACTAAACCTAAATTAAAAGTTAAAGCATTTGATGATTCCAATGAGGCAATTGCTTGGCTCCATTCACAAAAAGTAAATCTTTAATTTAATGATACCAGTGAAGACTCCATTAATAGATTTAGAAAATAGACTAAACAAAATTGAAAACACCTTGGTTTCATATTCTCAAGGCGATTTTTCAAAAAAGTTAAATATTTCGGATGATTTTGACACCCTTGATATTATCATGTCGGGTATAAATATGTTGGGTGAAGAGTTAAAAGAGATTACCATTGGTAAAAACTTTTTTAACTCCGCTTTTAATTCCGTAACTGATAGCCTTGTTGTAATTAACCACCATGGTGAAATAGTAGATTATAACAACAGTTTTATTTCAATGCTTTATTTTGAAGTTGTTGATCTAAAATGGCAAAAAGTAACTCAATTTGTTAAACTCCATGATTTTGAAAAAATAATCAAAAAAGTAGAAAAAGATTTATCTGTTCATACACTCAATACTGAGGTTTTTTCAAACAATAACAACATTGCTGTTGAGTGCAGTATTTCCCCAATTGACCCACAAAAACGACTTTTTTTAATTAAAATTCAAGACTTAACTGATAAACTTCAAGAGGAAGCTCGAAGAATTGCAACTATTATTAAAACCCAAGAAGACGAGAGAAACAGAGTTGCTTCCGACTTACATGACAGTGTTGGTCAACAAATTTCTGCCCTTAAGTTTTTTATTAACTCATTGCAAAATCAAAAAGATGAAAAATTAAAAGATGATTTGTTCAAAAAGACTCAAAAAATCATTGATGGCGTTGCTGACGAAATAAGAAATATTTGTTTCCAATTAATGCCTCGTTCTATCGAAAGATTTGGGTTATTAAAAACTGTAGAACAGCTTGCCGATTTAGTTCAATTTAGTACCCAAATTAATTTTACATTAAAATTAGAACCAATTACTCCATTTATTGAGCCAAATACTGCGATGTCTGTTTACAGAATTATTCAGGAATTTGTAAATAACTCAACAAAACACTCCGGATGCAAAAATATCTTTATTGATTTAAAAGCCGACCAATCTAATTTATTGTTAAAAATGGCTGATGATGGCGTTGGTTTTGACTATAACACCATTAACAAAGGCAATGGTATTGATAACATGAATTTGAGAGTCAATTATCTGAATGGTGACATTAATATTAAATCTCAAAAAGATGAAGGCGTCTCCATAGAAATTATGATTCCATTAAAATAAAAAATATAACCCATGAATAAAGCTATAAAAGTTCTCATTGTTGATGATTTTGAAATGATAAGAGATGGTTTAAGAACCATGCTTGAAATAGGTGATGGACAAATTACTTATAAAGTATTTGATACCGACAAACTCGATGTTGCTATCAAAACAGCAAGAAAAGAAGAAATAGATGTTGCTCTAGTTGATTACCAATTGGTTGACCTAGACGGAGCGCTTGTAACATCTGAACTTAAAAAAATACATCCAGAAATAAAGATTATTGGTATATCCAACTACAATGAATTGAACTATATCCAAGACATGATTACTGCTGGTGCAAATGGCTATGTTCTTAAAAACGTTTCTCATGACGAACTAGTAAGTGGTATTGATAAAGTTTTAAGAGGTGGTGTGGTGTTCTCTCCTGAGGTATCTCAATTGATGACTTACCAATATTACAAGCATTTAACTTCTAAACCTACGACTTATAACTTAACCGTTAATAAAGATGCTGGCCTTGTAGAAATGCTATCCAACAGAGAAAAAGAAATTATGACTCTTATTGCACAAGAACATACTAATGAAGAAATTGCAAATAAACTTTCCATAAGCAAAAGAACTGTTGATAACCATAGACAAAATATCCTAAACAAATTGGAAGTTAAAAACTCTATGGGACTGATGATGATGGCTATTAAAAGTGGCTTAATTGAAATAAATTAATTTTTTATTCCAAACTTTTTTAACTTTGTATTTAACATGGTTAAAAAAATTACTCATTTCTTAACTCTTTTTCTAGCTTTAAATTGTTTTGAAATTCAAGCTCAAAACCAACATTTTGGACTAGTTCACCATTCAAAATTTCAAGCTATAAATAGAAATCAAGCTATAAAATCTTATGGCTACTATTCTCCTGATAGTCTATATGTAGGGTTTAATAATTCAAATGAATTTCCTTTTATTAAACCATTAAGCATCTCACAAAAGATTTATTCTTTGTGGAAAAACAAAGATTCAAACTCCCAAACTGTTACGGTCTATTGTTTTGAATCTTCTCATTTATCTGAACTATCCGAATGGATTGCTAAAAACCAATCCGAAGCTATTTTTACTGTTAGAAAAAGCTTTAATGCAATAACGATCCAAACGACTAATGAAACCATTTTAGAAATAGCCAAACTATATTATGTAAAAAGAATTATTTACCAATCTCCAACCGTTCAAAATTTTAATTTCTTAGAAAGAACCAACCACCGCATCAATTCACTTGCACCCACATTCCCTTTGAATGACACCAATGCGTTGACAGGCAAAAACATTATAATAGGTGAATGGGATGGTGGTAATGTAGGCAATCACATCGACCTGAATAGTCGTGTTAAAATCATTAAAGCACCTTCCTATAGCAGTCATGCCACACACGTTGCAGGAACCATGTCTGGCGCAGGTAATTTAAACCCACTATACCGAGGCATGGCTCCAGAATCTTTTGTTTTCAGTTGGGATTTTATGGGTGATATTCCCGTTGAAATGGATACCAATAAGTCGAAGTATAACTATGTGCTTACACAAAATTCTTATGGCTATTGGACTAGTCAATGTATTTCTTTTGCTAATTATGATGGCATTAGTACCGAAATGGATTTACTGTCAAATAAACACCCCGATTTATTACACGTTTATGCGGCTGCTAATTCTAGGTCTATGAATTGTATTTCTGGCGGCTATGGTACTATCACTTCGGGTTTCCAAAGTGCAAAAAATACACTTTCTGTTGCGGCTGTAACTGCCCTTGATGCAGAAGCCAATTTCAGTAGTGCAGGACCAACCCGAGATGGCCGTTTTAAACCCGAAATTGCTGCTTCTGGCGTTAATGTTATAAGTACTGTTGCAACCAATGGATATGGTTCTAGCAGTGGCACTTCAATGGCTACTCCCGGTGCTACCGGAACATTGGCTTTGCTTTATCAAAAATTCAATTCAATACATGGCAACACGCCCATAAATTATTTGGCAAAAAATATTATCGCAAATGGCGCTGACGATGTCGGTAATCTTGGCCCTGATTTTAAACATGGTTTTGGAAGAATTAATGGCCTAAATTCCCTTGAAATTATCGATTCTAATTCATGGAAAATAGACAGCATCGGCAACAACCAATTTACCGACGATACCATTTATTTAAGTCCTCAATTGCATCAACTAAAAGTAATGTTAACTTGGAATGACCCTGAGGTAAATCCTAGCAGTAACCCTATCTTAGTAAATGATTTAGATTTAATTGTTATCGACTCAGCAGGCAATTCCATACTACCTTGGTGGTGTAATCCTGTTTCACCTGCCAACCTAGCCATTAGAAAACGTGATAGTTTAAATAACATCGAACAAGTTACCATACTTAATCCAACATCTGGCAGATATATTATCAGGGTTTTTGGCAAAAAAATTCCCAATGGCTTACATCCTTTTGCTGTTTCTTACCTCAAAGAAAAGAAAGGCATTTCTGTCGTTTATCCTAATGGCAATGAAACTATGGAAGCACCATCTTCTGCTGCCAAATCACAAGTTATTCGTTGGGATGCCAAAGGGGTAACTGGCACTTTCACACTTCAATTTTCAAGAGACAGTGGTGCTAGTTATACCAATATTGCAAGCGGAATTGCTAATAATGTCCGTTCATTTACTTGGCAAAATTTAGCAGACACTGTCAGTACTTCCAAAGCGCTTATACGAATATTTGCAGGTAGTAATGGCTCAACAGATGAATCGAATCAAACCTTTGATATTACCAGAAATGTTACAGGCGGAATTACTTTTAAAACGTGTGACAGTCAGGTTTATATTAGTTGGAGAAAAAACCCTCAAACCGCCTATTACCGCGTTTACCAACTGATTGATGGTCAAATGAAAATGATAGGCACAACTGCTGACACAAATTTCTTAGTTTCAAAACTCAAAAACTACACACAAAATTGGTTTGCCTTGTCAAGAAGACATTTAAATGGTGCTGAAAGTCAAAGAACAATAGCCTTTTCTGTCACTTCTGATTCACTAACGAAACCGCCTAGAATACTATTACAACCTGTAGATAGCATGGTGTGTTATACGCAACTTTATCATGTTAAATCAAGAGCTAAGGGCAGTGCTCCCCTCCAGGCAATATGGCAATATAGGTCCATCAATAACCCTAATTGGACCAACTTTGGGGTTAATTCGGATTCACTTGTTTTGAATTCTTACTTTAACACACCTTTGGTATTTGTTAGAAGAATGTACACCAATCAATGTTTAGCTCCCGTTTACACCCGAACCGCACGTTTTGATATAGATACTCCAATTCAAGTGAAATTAGTGAACAGAGACACGACTGTATGCTTATTCAGCAATGTAAAGGATTCTTTAGTTATCAAAAGTCAAACAAAACCGCTGATTATTTGGTTCAAGGATTCATTGCAAGTAACAGATACTTTGTACAAAGGCTATGCAAACACTTACAGTTCTATTATTTCTTCTCCAAGATTTATATGGGCCCAAGTTCAAAATTTGTGTGGTGCTGTCAATACAAAAGATCTTTCAAAAAATGCATTGCTTGATGGCAGAAACCAATACCAGTTATTCCCCAAACCAACAATAAACAGTCCTGATACTTTGAGCGCTTGTATTGGCGAAACCATTACTATTAAACCAAGTCTTTCAGGAGGTAGACCGGGATTTCAACAGTGTATTATCCAAACCAAAGACAGTGTGTATTTCAAGAGTGAGATTTCTTTAAAAATTAACGAAAATCAACTTGTAAAAGTTTACTATTTTGACAATTGCTATCCAGACACAAGTTTTAAAACTATTTATATTCAAAACAAAGCCCCATTAAGTTTACAAAAAGAGAGCGATACTACTGTTTGCTACTTGGAATCTGCCCAAATAAAATTAAATGTAAAAGGCGGAAATGGAACTTACTTTTATCAATGGAAAGACACCAATTGGTCTACCCCAAATAGAGCATTTAACAAGTTAAAAACCACACAAAAATGGTCTGTTATTATCACCGATTTATGTACCGAAAAATCCATCTTTGACACCACACAAATTGTTGTATTGAGCCCTTTAAGTGGAATAATAAATCCTAATAAAGACACCTTGTGTTATGGCAATCAACTAGTGTTGAACTACAGTCCTAATGGAGGCAACAGCAAAAATTACCAAATACAATGGAAACCGAATGAACTAAGTGGATTTTCGCCCAACAAAACCGCCCAAAAGAGCGAAACAATAATTGCAACTTTGAGCGATGGTTGTAGTCCCTCTTTTACTGATTCGGTAAGTATTTTCGTTTACAATCCTTTATCTGTTAACATTAACAAAACCGATACTTGGTGTTATCAAAAACCCATTACGTTGAACGCTGTTTCGAATGGTGGAAAACCTGGACAAAGCAGTGTTAAATGGTTGAATTTTAATACCACAGGGTCTAGCTATTCTTTTTTACCTTCACAGTCACAAGCCATCATCGTGGAATTGAGTGATGCCTGTTCTCAACCCAATGCATTCGACACTTTATACTTAAATGTATTTGAGCCTCTAAGTTTAATAACTATACCAGACACTCAAGTTTGCTATGGCCAATCATTGCTATTAACGAGCAATGCAGAAGGCGGCAAAACCAATACTTACCTTTATTTTATTGAACATTTGCCTCAAAAAGAATGGTTTATAGATTCATTTAAAACCCAATCTTACAGGTATAAAGTAAGCGATGGCTGTGGAGATAGTATTGTAAAGTTAATGACCGCTTTTGTTACTCCTGCACTTGATATTACACCTAGATTTACCAGTAAATGCAGTTACAATCCCCTTTCAGTTAATTTTAATGCCAATTCCAGTAAACAAGTGAATTACTTATGGGACAATGGAAATACAGGAAGTAGCCAAGTATTCAACAATAATAAAACCCAAACCTACCGCGTATTACTCGACGATGGATGTAGTGACACCACTTGGAAAACTGTTCAAGTCTATGTTTCTGATTTCAGTCAAAATAACTTATCATTTACTCGCTTGTTTAGAAAAGAAGTAGAAGTTAATTACCTAGAAGTATCGCCGTTTACAAACCGAATTGAGTGGCGAATAAACTCACAAATTTCTGCTCAAAACGAGTTAAAAAAACACAATTACGAGCAATATGGTCAGTACACCGTTTGCCGTATTTTAGAGGATAATATTGGTTGCACCGATACGGTGTGTATAGACATTAACAATGCTGACCCTGCGCAATTTAAAAACTTCAATATTAACCTATATCCGAATCCTGTTTCTGAAACGCTTCAATTTACTAGCAATCAATTCAGCAAAAACATGCGAATTGAAATTATAGATGCGGTAGGAAAAACAGTATTGAAAGATGACAAGGAATATCCGGGTTTAACAGAATTCAAAATTGATATTTCGGCACTTGCTAACGGCACTTACCACCTCAGAATTACTCTGAATGGCGAAGTAAAAACATATCCTTTTGTAAAAATTAACTAGTTTTCTTTTTTGCAACCGTAATAGACGCCTGCTTTAGGTAATTAGGTTCATAGCTTACTAAGTCCACAAATTGCTTATTTTGAAATGCCAAATTTGACAATGGAACCATTGACTTTGCATTTGCCAAAACCTCAACAACAGGAATTTCAGTTAGCGTTGAAGCCTTTTGAGCTCCATCACCACACAAGGCAATTGACGAGTATTGATTGTATTGATTAAAAAAATCATTTTGGTCTAAAACAATATTATTCATAGGAAACTGTTCCTCTAGTTGTGCATTAAATATGCAATGATACACTTCCATTCGTCGAGCGTCTATCATAGGCCAATAATACGAAAATGAACTCTGTTCTTTGGCAGCTTGGGCAATAATTTGAAGCGTATTAATGGCAATTAATGGTTTATCAATGGCCAAACACAATCCTTTGGCAGTACTGATTCCAATTCTTAAGCCTGTATATGATCCGGGACCATCACTCACTGCCACTGCATCTATTTCATGCAAACTAACACCGCTTTGCTTTATACATTGCTGAATTAAGTTGGCCAAAACCTCAGCATGTGCCATTGGCATTTCACTTTGCAAATATGTAATTGAATCATTACTAATAGACACCGAACATTGGGAGGCGGAGGTTTCTATGTTTAAAATAACGGGCATTATATCTTTCCAACTTTGTTAAAATATTGTCTAACCCTTTCTTTGTAATAAGGCGTTAATTCATTAGGTACTTTTCTCATTTGCTCCATCTCTTTGGTTTTTTGTTCCAAATAATTTTTGATAGCAGGAGGAATCGTTGTTTCTACTTTTTGGGCTTGTTCGCCTTGTCTTTCCTCATCTTGGTCTTGCTCTCTTTCGGCTTTTTCATGTTCGAGCATTCTTGACTCAATTTCTTTCATACGCTGCATGGTTTCGCTCGACAAACGCTTGTTTACCAAATCATTTTCTTGCTGTTCCATAAGTTGTTTGGTTTTGTCTAATTCGCCTAAAGAACCTGCTTTCCCTTGCTCTTTTAGTTGTTGTTCCAACTTGCCTAACTGCCTTCTCAATGCTTCTTGTTGTGCTGCTATTTTTGCAAATTGTTCGCTACTTGGACTCGTTCCCATTTGTTTACCATCCTTCATGTCCTTAAGTTGTTTATTTAAGGCATCTTGCATTTTTTTCATGCCACTCATTTTAGGATCACCTTTTTCACCTGGTTTGTTGCCTGGTTTACTACCCGGATTATTGCATTGCCCCGACTTTTGTTTTTTACTTTTCTTTTCGTTCATGTCTTCCTGCATCTTTTTCAAAGACTCACTTAACATGACCGATAAATTATTAAAGCCTGTCATTACATACTGCTGACTAGCACTTGCAGGATTCATTTCTATTTTACTCAAATGTCCTATCGATTTGTCCATTTGGTAATTGATTTTACTCAATTCTTTGTTTACAAATGATTTAATTTGGACCTGTCTTTTGCTGAGTGTAAGAAGGGAATCTTCTATCATTTTGGCATCCATTTTTATAGCCCTTTGCTTATCGCTCAGTTGCACAAACTTGGGACTGTATCCTCTTATAGATTTTAATTGTTGCATTAAATCCTCTTGTTGATGACTTAATTCAATCAGATTTTCCAATAATTGCCTTAGTGTATAATAATCTTCCTCCTCTTGCTGTTCTTGGGATTTTTCGAGAGATTTTTTCATTTTCTCTGCCAATTCCTCCATTTTATCAGCCGCCTCTTTTTGTTTTTCAGACGCTTTCTTGTTTTGCTTTTTATCTAAACTTTGTTCGCTGTCTTTCAAGCTTTCTTGAATTTGTTGCTCTTCTTTATCGGTTGCATCCAAATTCATAGGCTGTTCTAATGCTTTGTTTTTTTCTTCAATAGAATTCAGATTTTCCTTAATTTCCTCAAACTTTTTAGAGATTTCGTCTTGCTTTTCTTTCAACCTCTCTTGAGACTGTTTTTTGTCCAAGGCTTCCTGACTCAACTTTTCTTGTTCCTTCGCTAACTCTTTTAATTCATTGACTTGGTCATTGATTTTCTTTTCCAATTCAAGCTGTTTAAACTGTTCCAAGGTTCTGTCCAACTGCTTTTTCATGTCCTCGTTATTCAAGTTCATTTTTTCGAGCTGTTGTTGAATTTGTTCCTTGTTTTGTTTTTTTAAAGCTTCTTCTAGCTTCTTTAACAAATCCTTCATTTCTGGACTCATTAACTCCTTAAACAATTTATCAATTTCTTTTTGTTTCTCTAGTAATTCCTCATCCAAAGGTTTCAACTGCTGTTCTTTAAGTTGGTTCAATTGATTGTCTTTTTGAATTTTATCCAACTGTTCTTGCAACTTTTTTTGCTCCTCAATAAACTCCTTAAATTGTTTCTGATCTTGCCATTCCAACTGGTTTTTTTCCATCAACATTTTATTCAAGCTTTGCGACTTTTTTTGCAATTCCATGGCTTGTTTCATGGACTGCTTCATACTATTTTTTAAAGATTGCTGACTTTGATCCGCATCGGCTTTTAAAGAAGTCGTCGTTGGGGTAACATTAGTAAACACAGCTGATTTTGTTGACTTGCTTCCATTGACAGCATCATTGTCCCACACTTCGAAATAATAATCAAACTGCTCTCCTTCTTTAGAAATATAATTTCTAAAATCTACCATCATATAAAAAACCTCATCCGATGATTTCCCAATTTTAACAGGCACTTGTTCTGTTTTTTGTTGATTAGAATTGAGATGAAAAACCAATTTATTTAAGCCATAATCATCTTCCACTTTGCCATAAAAATAATAGACAAATGGATTGATACTGTCTTGTTTTTGTTCTACAAATATATTGGGACGTTTGTCCTCTATCACTTGAATGGTGTATTTGACACTGTCCTTTGGTTTAACAGAATTATTGACAGGAATTAACGTATAAGTAGTGGCTTTTCTTATTGCTTTTTTAAGTGAGAATGATTGGTTGTTCTGTTCCGCATTCTGAGTAATAGGCGGGAATAAAAACTTAAGAGTGTCTACTTCCTTTGTGTTGAAATACCATGTTACTTGAGTTCCCTCAGGCACTGTAAAATCACCAATATTTTTGAGAGTTTCTGATGGTTTTCCGGTGTAAGAAGGATACGACAATTTAACATTAAAATTTAGCAAAGATGGATTAGGAACAACGGTTAATTCATATTCTTCTGAAGAAAACTCTCCGTCGGTAAATGAAAACTCTTTGTTCTGCATCACATTAGTCAGTTTATATGAAAAACGATTGCCCCCACTTGATTCCATTTTAATGTCGTGACCGTCCAAAACAACAAACATTTCTTCGGGAATATTTTTTCCTTTAAGGTCTAATTCAATCAAAAAATCTTGGTGCTTATTTACCAATAGTTCCTTGCTTATCAATAGCATTTTAAAGGGCGCCTCTTTTTTATATTCACGGTTGTAATGCAATAACCGACCTGTTGACTTGGTAATTACGTTGCTTTGGAAAACTAGCAAAATTATTACCAATGAAAGAGGCAACAAGGCATAGCGACTGTATTTTTTAACGGATTCCTTAAGATTGATAGCCGCCGTAAACGATATGGGCTTAAACACTTGTATTCTTTGTTGAATACTGGCTATTAAAAGTTCGCTTTCCGAATGGCTTAATTGTTCTTGTAATTGAAGGGTATTTAGAAGTTTGTCTTTTATATCAGGAAAGTATTGACCTATGATTTTAGACGCATCAACATGAGAGATATGCGACCCTATTTTTAACAGTTTAAGTAATGGTTTTACAATATTAAAAACTAAAATAAATGCCGCAAAAGTCAAGTAAGAGAAAAATAAGATCGTTCTAATAACTGAAGAAAACTGACCAAAATATTCCAACACAACCGCTAAAATAAAAAAAGCTAACAACAAACCTATTGAGAGTAAAAACCCTTTTATAAGTTGATTGAAATAGTACTTTTTTATAAATTCATCTATTTTATGAGGAAGAGAATTTGTGTTGTTTGACATTTTAAAACGAATCGATTAAATTACAATATCACAAATATAAACGAATTAATAGTATTTTCAAATTGTAAAGTTTGATAGAATAATCAGCATTCTATATGGGAATATCTAAAAGAGATGTGGCATCAAATTGTTGGGATTTAAAGTTCTTAATTTTAGAAAATATAGGATGAGATAGTATTTGTTAGTTTGGCTTGTTTTTTGTTATATTTGTAAAAAATAAACAACATGTTCCGTTCAATTTTCTCTATCGCTACCATTGTTATTCTAAGCATTTGGGTATCTACATCAGCATTTCAGCCCAAGCCTGTAAAAGCACCCGCAACTAAAACAACAACGAATAAACCACCTGCCAAAAAAACCGCTGCGGTTAAAAAACCCACTAATGCAGTTCCTGTAAAAACCTCTTCAAGTGAAAAAGTAGAAACTGTTTCGAAAAACAAAATTACTTGGTACAACATGACAGAAGGATACAAAAAAGCGGTTAAAGAAAACAAAATTTTAATCATTGACAGTTATACTGATTGGTGTTATTGGTGTAAAGTAATGGACAAACAAACTTTTGGCGACAGCTCTATTATTCAGAAAATGAACGAATATGCAGTAGCTGTAAAGTTTAATCCTGAGGTAAACGGAGAACACATTATTAATGGCGAACCTATGAATTCAAACCAATTGTTACAATTCTTAAACCGTGGTGGTCGAAATGCAGGTTATCCTACTATCTTTATTTGGAAAGAACTAAGCAATAACAACAAAATAGATGCTCATCCTGGGTATTCTGAGCCGACTCAGTTTAATGCACTTATCAATAAATACATAAACCAGTAAGTTTTGTTGAGAAAGAAAACTGAACCCGTAATTATTGAGGGTTTACAAATTATAGATGCTGCCTCTGAAGGCAAAGCTTTGGCTCGTCACGATGGTAAGGTTATTTTTATTCCTTATGGCGCTCCTGGTGACATTGCAAATGTTAGAATTACCAAACAAAAATCTTCTTTTGCCGAGGGTGTAATTGAACAATTAATAGAACCTTCCAAAGAGAGAGTAGAACCGGCCTGCAAACACTTTGGACAATGTGGTGGTTGCAAATGGCAACATGTTAACTATCCACTCCAACTGTCTTTTAAACAACGTCAGGTTGAGGAAGATTTAAAAAGAATTGCCAAAGTGGAGGTTGATACTTTTTATCCCATTGTAGGTTGCGATGAACAGTTCCATTACCGCAATAAATTAGAATTTACTTTTAGCAACAAAGCTTGGGAAGAGCATTTTGACAAAGAAAATCCTGGTAATATTCCAGCCCTTGGTTTTCACAAACCTGGCATGTTTGATAAAATTTTGGATTTAGAAGAATGTTTTTTAGCCCCAACTATAGCCAACAAAATTAGAGCTGCGGTAAAAGAATACGCCGTACAAAACGAACTTACTTTCTTTGACTTACGTCGTCAACTTGGTTTTTTAAGAAACTTAATGTTACGTTGCAATTCCAAAAATGAATGGATGCTGGTTTTAATTGTTTTTGAACCAGAAAAAGCAAAAGTTGAAGCGATGTTCAAAGCTCTTCAAACCCAATTTCCCGAGATTGTAGAATGGTGTTATGTATTCAATTACAAACGCAATGATTCATGGAGCGACCTTGCGGTAGAAACATTGATAGGCAAAGGCTACCTTGAAGAAACGATTGAGGATTTAAAATTCAAAATCAGACCGCAATCTTTCTTTCAAACCAATACCAAACAAGCGCTTAAATTGTATCAAATAGCCAGAGAATTTGCACAACTTAAAGGGACCGAAAATGTGTATGATTTATACACCGGTACTGGAAGTATTGCCTTATTTGTGGCCAAACATTGTAAGCAAGTGGTGGGTATAGAGTATGTGGAAGCAGCGGTGACAGATGCCAAAGAAAATGCACAGATAAACAACATTCATCATGCCCATTTTTACGCAGGTGATATGAAGCATATTTTGAATAATGAGTTAATCCAAACACATGGCAAAGCGGATGTGATTATTACTGACCCACCGAGAGATGGCATGCACCCTGATGTGGTAAATAAAATCATTGAAATGTCTCCCGAAAAAATCGTTTACATCAGTTGTAATTCCGCAACACAGGCGCGCGACTTGGCGTTGTTATCAGTGCATTACATAGTAAGTAAAATGCAGGCTGTAGACATGTTCCCCAACACGCACCATGTGGAAACGGTGGCTTTGTTGGTGAAGAGGTAGGGAGTTAGGTTGGTTTACACAAAGTATTTAACAGATTATATTATTCATTTATACATAGTTGCCAAAAAAATAGCAACTTTTTCACTCCACTTTTTAAGACCCAAAAACACATTAGATATTACTTTTATTTTTTGGTGGTATTGCATCCAATAGAAAGTTTAAAACATTTTATTGTTCAGTATATAAATATATTTTTAATTTGTTCCATTATTCGTTAACTTTGTAACATGGAATCAATTCGGGAAATTGTATTTTATAAAGAATATTTCAATGATTTTTTTGAAACCTTAGATAATAAGGCGAAAGACAAAGTTGATGAAGTTCTTTTTATGATTACAATTCTTGACCGAATTCCTAAAAAGTTTTTCAAAAGCATAGAGGGTATAAAGGGTCTTTATGAAATTAGGATAGAATTCGAAAGCAACATATATAGAATCTTCTGTTGTTTTGATAAAGGAAAATTAATTATATTGTTCAATGGTTTCCAAAAAAAATCGCAGAAAACACCAAGTAATGAATTAAAAAAAGCTGAAAAAATATTGAATGAATACTTCAACGAACAAATAATAAAACAAAAATGAAATCAGATAAAAATATCAAGACTTTTTCCGAACACTTAGACAAAAGATATGGCAAAAATGGCACCGAGAGTAGAACCAACTTCGAAATTAAGGCTAAATCTTTTGCTATAGGCGAATTGATTAAAGAAGAGAGAAAATTAGCTAAGATGACTCAAGAACAACTTGCTGAAAAAATTGGTACTAAGAAAAGTTTTATTTCCCGTATTGAGAATGGACACAGTGACATCCAACTTTCTACGCTTTATAAACTTATAGAGTTTGGATTAGGACGTAAAATCAATTTAACAATTCAATAGAATAATTAAGAAACGTTATGTTACTTAGTGTTATTCTGCATCAAATCTACTCTTTTGAACGATGAGTTAATCCAAACACATGGCAAAGCGGATGTGATTATTACTGACCCACCAAGAGATGGCATGCACCCTGATGTGGTAAATAAAATCATTGAAATGTCTCCCGAAAAAATCGTTTACATCAGTTGTAACTCCGCAACACAGGCGCGCGACTTGGCTTTGTTATCAGTGCATTACAGAGTAAGTAAAATGCAGGCTGTAGACATGTTCCCTAATACGCACCATGTGGAAACGGTGGCATTATTAATTAAAAAATAAGTTATTTTTTAATTAATAAAGTTATTATATTTGCGGCGCCAAAAAAATGAGAATAAAAGGAAAAAAAATATTGAATATATTTTTGTTAGTTTTTCTAACGACCTTTACAACTAATAGCTTTTTTTATTTTCATACAAAAGAAATTAATCAGACATCTGATTTAATAAAAATTAAAACAGAGTTAAATTCCAGTAATTTCCTTAAATCACCTTTATTTCATCAAAACAAACTAAAGGACATCAATAATTTCTTTAGTAATTACAAACCACATAGTGAGAATATAAATTCAAATTATCTTGCTTATTTATCAGGTTTATCTAAAGAAGAAAATCAACAATTAGATTTATGTTCTCTTAATAAAGTTATAAGAACTTTAAATTTACAGAAAGTTTCTATCAATACCATTTGCAGGTATAATATATAGAATATTAATCTAACTTCTTAAATTTTATAAATGCAACTAATTTTTACAGTTGTGTTTTATTTATAGCATATTAGCTATGATTTTGATTTTTTATTAACGCTACTTTACATTGATTTAGTCTACCTAAATCACACACCTCCTTTACACTCTTTAATTTACCCTTTAAAATTTTAAAAATGAATATAAAATATATATTGCTGATAATTTGTGTCATAACATTAAAAGTATCAGCACAAAACAGTGATAGTTCCACATTATTAATTGACATTAAGGATGCCAAAAGCATACTTTTAAAACAAAACTTTGAAATACTTGCCTCTTTTTACGAAATATCAAATGCAAAAGCAAATGAAGTTCAGGCTAGATTATGGAATAATCCCAACTTTGTTTGGAATCAGGACATGTACTCAATGGAGCTAAATCAATATTTTAACTTTAAAAACCAAAAATTGATTCAAATTGAACAAATGATACCCATTAGTGGGCGAAGAAGAAAAGAAATCAATCTATCAATGGCTGGCATAGAAATATCAGAGGCAGAATATGCTAACTGTGTTAGAGAACTTTTGTATTCATTTTCATTGCTATTTAATGAGTTGTATTCAAATTATGAAGTCATCAAATTATTAAACCAGACTAATAAAGTATATGATGAAGCAATTAAAACAGCTGAAAATCAATATATTAATGGACTTATTTCAGGCAATGAAGTCATTAGGCTAAAATCAGAAAAACTAACATTAACGAATAGTTTGACAGAGGCCAATATAAAAATTCAAAATTTGCAAGAGCAATTAAAAACTCTTTTGTTTTTAAAACCCAATATTACCATTGTTCCCTTAATAAATGACAATTCAACAGTTGAAGAACTATCTTATGCTACTGTTTCTGAAGATATTGTTAAAAACCGTCCCGACTATCAAGTAAGGTTAGCAAAACTTGAATATGAAAAAAAGAATCTTGAATTACAAAAAGCCAATATTATGAATGACGTTAAAGTTGGCTATCAACCTCATGACAAAGGAAGTAACTTCGCTAGACCCTATCAAGGTTTAGTGCTTGAAATCTTCATTCCGATTTTTAATAGAAATCAAGGGAACATTGAATTATCAAAAAACAAGATAAAAATTGAGGAAATGAGCATTTTGAATAAAGAAAATGAAATTTTGAATCAAGTATTTACCGCTTATAACAACTTCAAAACTATTGACAATGCATTGAAACAATATGACAGTACTTTTTTAGTGCAATTAGAGAATATGAAAAACTATGCAAACGAGAATTACAACAACAAACAAATCAGTATTTTAGAATACATTGACATACAAAGAGTTTATTTACAAACAATTACAGATTACATTGCTTTAAATAATACTTACTTAAATTCAAAATCACAATTAAAATATATAACAGGAAAAAACAATTAAAATGAAAAAAATCATCATTATAACAGTCTCTATTTTACTTTTTTCATGTAATGAAAAAGTCAATAAAATAGAAAAAGAAGCACAATCAACCATTAGTAACAGAATTACTTTAGATTCTAATTCACTTAAATACATAGAAAAATTAAAAATTTACAAAGACACCTTTGAAGAGTCATTGACAGTAGTTGGAGAGGTAAGTTTTGATGAAGATCATGTGGTAAGAATTTATCCAATTGTGAGTGGTTCCATCGAAAAAATAAATTTCTCATTAGGAGATTATATAAAGCGAGGTCAACTCATTGCTACAATTTTATCAACGGATATTACAGAATATCAAAGAGATTTTAGTGTTGCAAAATCAAATCTTGATATTGCTAATAAAAACTTTGAAAGAACTCAAAAGTTATTCAGAACAAACTTTGCCTCTGAAAAGGATTTACAAATAGCAGAAAATGAGTTTAAGAATGCAAAATCAGAATTTACAAGCAAAAAACAAATATTAGAATTGTATGGTGGTTCGTCAGAAAAAACAGATGCAGTATATAATATTTATGCCCCAAATAGCGGCTATTTAGTTGAACGTAATGTGAATGAAGGTACACAAATTAGAACTGATAATAACACCAATATTTTTACAATAAGTGATTTAAAATCAGTTTGGATTTGGGCAAATGTTTATGAAAGTGACATTGCTAAAATTAAAATTGGCGATAAG
>JBIPNH010000103.1:0-8165 GCA_044373665.1 Bacteroidia bacterium | reverse complement strand
AATACTTGTGTTTGAGTTCATTGGTGTTTCATTGATGGTTTCAACACTCAAGTCAACTGTTTTTTCGCTAATATCAATGCTGTTTGGGGTTAAAGCAATTACTTTTTTACCTGCACCTAGTTGAACATAAGCAAAACCTTTTCCTGAAAATACACCTCTTTTTACTACAAAACCGTTTGATTGGTTAGGAAGTGAAATAACATTCGTGGCAATAGCAGCATTAATACCAACCGCTAAACGAGGACCAAGAGATTTTCCTTCGTATGTATTGGCAATAATTAAAGTGTCTATGCCATTGTTTTGAATCGCATTAGCAATTGCTTTTGCATAAGTTTGGGCATCAAAAGAAGTAAAACCTTTGATTATAACTAATTTGTTTACTCCATAAGTGGCAAGTTTTTGCGATTCTCCCTCCTTAGGTTCACCTACACAGATAGCAGTTACGCCACTTGTGCTAATTTGAGAAGCGTATGAAGCGGTTTCTAAAACTGCTTTTTTAAATTGTCCTTCTGATAATTCAGCGTATATTCCTACCATGGTATTATGCAATTATTTTTATTTCGTTTTTTAAGATATCAATTAACTGTCCTGCTTGTTCTGCATCAATCATTCTAACCGCTTGTTTTGCACTTGGGCTTTCAAATGATTCATACTGTGCCTTTAATTCCAATTGAACAGGTTCTTTAACTGTCAAAGGTTTTGTTCTTGCAGCCATAATGCCTTTCATGTTTGGAATTCTAGGTTCGCACAAGTCTTTTTGAGCACTTGCTATTACCGGTAAGTTGGCAATAACAGACTGTCTTCCGCCATCAATGTCTCTTTCAAAATGCATTTTACCATCTACTAGTTCCATTTTGGTACATACATTTACTGAAGGCCAATTTAACAACTCTGCTAAAATGCCGGTTACTTGACCACCGTTATAATCGATACTCTCACGACCCGTTAATACAATATCGTAATTGTCGTTTTTTATAATTTCTGCCAATTGCTGAGCCACAAACATTCCTTCAACTGGTTCTGCATTAATTCTAATAGCATCATTCGCACCTATTGCCAAAGCTTTTCTGATAACTGGCTCTGCATCTGCTAAACCAACCGTAGCAACAGTTACAGTGCCACCCACTTTCTCGGCAATTTCTAAGGCTTTTGTTAATGATAATTCATCGTATGGATTGATGATAAACTGAACACCTTGTGAGTTAAACTTGGTGTTATTGTCAGTAAACGTAATTTTTGTGGTGGTGTCAGGAACCACACTCATACACACTAATAGCTTCATTTAGAATAAATTTTTTTGCAAAATTAAGCTAAAATTGTCCTAAGAAAAAATGAGAATCAGAAAGTTTGATAAAAAAAATTAACAGCTTCATTCTGAATTATTAAAAATTAGACCTTTAGTTTCACCTTGATTTTACTGAACTCTCTCTTATATTTGCACTCTTTTACCTAAAAACATCAAAATGAACCGTTTGGAAACAGTCTTGAAACTTGTAGAATCGCAACCTGACGATTTGTTTCTAAATTATGCGATTGCCATGGAATACCTGTCATTGAGTGATTTTGATTCTGCAATTGTTTGGCTCAATAAACTTAAAAGCATAGATTCTACCTATTTACCTTTGTATTATCAATTAGCCAAAGCATACGAAGCTGTGTTTATTGAAAGTTTAGCAAAATCGACTTATGAAGAAGGTATTGAATTGGCGCTAATGCAAAAAGAAATGAAAACGGCGTCCGAACTCAGAAGTGCTCTCGAAGAATTAACCTTTTAATATGAATTTTACCCCCAAAAACCCGAATTTCAAAGCGAATATCCTTAACCATCTCGAAAAACAATATTTTATGCACCATATCCAATTTGATCTCACGGATATTGAGGCAGGTAAGGTTACAGGAAGTCTTAAAATGGAAGAAAAACACCTTCAACAATTTGGTTATTTACATGGTGGTGTAACAGCAACAGTGGCTGACTTGGTAATGGGTTTTGCAGCTTTTTCTTTGGTGTCTGAAAATGAAGGTACCGTAACTTCCGACCTAAAAGTATCTTACTTAAGACCTGCTTTGGGTGATACCATTGAAGCCATAGGATATGTTATTAAACAAGGGAATCTTTTGTATTTCTGCGAAGCTGATATTTTTGCAGTTGACAATGGTGTTCGCACCTTAGTTGCAAGAGGATACTCTACAATGTGTGCCGTTAAAATCGGCTAACCAAAGGAATTCTTCTCCCTCTGCCAAATGCTTTTGATGAAATTCTCAAAATAGGAGGGGCTTGAAACCTTTTGAATTCGTTGTTATTGACGAGTTTGATAATTCGTTTTACAGTGTCTGTATCAAATCCCATCGCAATAATGGTTTCTACAGATTCTTTGTTCTCAATGTACTCGTAAAGAATTTTGTCCAACAAATCGTATTCAGGTAAACTGTCGCTGTCTTTTTGATTGGGTCTCAATTCTGCACTTGGCGCTTTATAAATAATTTCGTTTGGGATAATCTCTTGTTCCCTGTTGATGTATTGTGCCAATTGGTAAACCTCTGTTTTATATAAGTCGCCAATAATGCTTAAACTCCCACACATGTCGCCATACAGGGTCGTATATCCAACCGCCATTTCACTTTTGTTGCTTGTGTTTACAAGAATGTAATTGTGTTTATTACTCATTGCCATTAGTAAAACAGCCCTTGTTCTTGCTTGCATGTTTTCTTCTGCCAAGTTGAACACTGTTCCTTCAAATTGTGTTTTTAATCCCGATAGAAAAGCCTCGAATATGGGAGCTATTTTTACAATTTCGTATGGGTTCTCAAGGTTTTTGGAAAGTTGAACGGCATCACTTATACTGCCTTCACTGCTAAATTCTGAGGGCATCATCATTGCCAATACTTTATCTCCTCCAATGGCTTCACTCATCAATGCTTGAACCACAGCTGAATCTATTCCTCCTGAGGATCCCAAAATGGCTTTTTTGAATCCCATTTTTTGGAAATAATTGCGAATTCCAAAAATTAAGGCTTCGTGAATCGTTACAATATTATCTTTGGTTTTATAGTCAATAACCGCCGGTAATGAATCAATATCAATGCATTGTAAGTCGGTTTCAAATGATTTCAGAGACAATACAATCTCACCATTTTTATTCAATACTTTGGAGTCACCGTCAAAAATCACATCGGTATGAGCACCCACCTGATTGACGTAAATAAGGGGTAGTTGAGCCTTTTTGCATTGCTTGCTTAGTATTTTTAAACGCTGTTCTTTTTTGTATTGATTAAAAGGGGAGGCCGCAATGTTGATTATAAAGTCAGGGTTTTGTTTGAGTAATTCTTGAAGAGGGTGTTGTTTGTAGTTCAGGAAATCTGTTTCATCCCAAAGGTCCTCGCATATAGTGAGTGCTATTTTTTGTCCTTTGAAATCAATACAATCAAAACTAGAATTGGGTTCAAAATAACGAGCTTCGTCAAAAATATCGTAGGTAGGAAGAAGTGTTTTGTGATTAGTAGAAACTATTTTGCCTTCAAATAATAACAACGCACTATTAAAAAGTGACCTTCCTGAAGATTGCTTGTTGGGAGTTGGGCAACCAACAATTACTGCGGTTTGGTGTGTATAGGGAAGTATGGATTCAACTGCTTTTTCGCAATTTTCAATGAAATGCCCATAGTCGAGAATGTCGTCGGGAGGATAGCCGCAAATGGAAAGTTCACTAAATACAGCCAAATCACAAGCATTTTGTTCTGCTTTTTTTATGGCATCAATGATTATGGAAGTATTGCCTTCAAAATCAGCAATGGTATAGTTAAGTTGACAGAGTGCTATTTTCACGAATACAGTTTACGAAATTAGAAAAACATACCTACTTCTAAACCAAGAACATTGTTAATTACTTTACCTCTTTTGTCATTCAATAGGTCGGTAAATCCGTTGTTAAATCTAGCGCCCAAATACAGACTGTTGTTGCCGCTAATGCGGTATTCAATCCCTGCACCCAAAATCATAGAGGCTCTAAATACGTTGATATTATCCTCGTAGCCTAAAAAATCATAAACATCGCTTTCGCTTGTGTTAGGATTGTATTTTTCGTCTGTCGGAAAACCCGTTGCAGGATTGATAGCTGTTGCACTAGTTGTTACATTGTTGCCAATGATAAAACCGGGCGCCACTCCAAATTGTCCCCAAAAACGAAGCCCATTGGATTCATTGGTCCTGAATTTGAAAGTTAATGGAATTTCGAAGTATTGTAAATTGTATTTATAAGAAATGTTGTTAAAACTATGGCCCGAATTGTTATTTAACACTTGAATGTTTGTGTCTTTTAATTTCACTCTGTTGGTCATACTTGTGATGTTAATTTCGGGTGTAAAGTAGTAGTTGTCAGCAATTTTTATGTCTAACATAAAGCCGAATGAATAACCTACCCCTGAACCATTGCCTTGTGAAAATGATGCTTTTGATTTTACCCAATTAACACCGGGAATCAATTTAAACCCGACTCTAAAGTCGCGGTCGTCTTGTGCTTTTAATAAACCTGAAACAAACAGAATGCACAAAATTGCGAAAATGCGGTTTTTAAGTTTTATATTCATAAATTTATTTATTAATTTGCGCAAAAATGATGAAATTTTCTCACATAACCGCTTTATTCTTCACAGTTTCTCTGGTTTTATTTTCAGGATGCCAGTCAAATCCGCTCGATGTCGACGTTTCTGAGGTTACTGTAAAAGTTGATATTTTAAGGTTCGAAGTCGACTTGTTTGAAAATAAGCTCAATACACTCGAAGCTTTTAAGGCAAAGTATGGCGCTTTTGTCAATGATTACACAATGGGAATTATGGGGTTTCCTGGGAATGAGAATGAAGCTTTTGCTCAATTGATGTTGTACAAAACAGATCCAAATGCCAAAAAACTGTATCAACTGGTCAAAGAAAAGTATGCTAATTTTTCTGTTTATGAAAAGGAACTTACTCAAGCTTATCAATACTTTAAGTATTATTATCCAAAAGATAGCATCCCTGTAGTGATTACATATATCAGTAACTTTAGTTTGTACATGAATCCAATAGGTGATGGTTACATCGGCATTTCTTTGGACATGCACATGGGGCAAGATTTTCCTCCTTATCAATACACCAATATTGAAAATTACTGGAAAAAAATATTGATACCTCAAACTATTTCAGTTCATCATATTACCGCACATGCCAATGATAAATTCATAGGTTATAACAGAGGGAAACATTTTTTAGATGAAATGGTCTACCAAGGAAAATTATTGTATTTTTTAGATGCAACTTTAAGACAAGTGCCTGACCCAATTAAGATTGGCTTAACGCAAGAGGAGTTCGATTGGTGTGTAAAAGAACAATCAAATATATGGTCGTTTTTTGTAAAAGAACAAATTTTGTACGAGACCGATAGTCGTAAGTTTGACCGTTTTTTTAAAGAAGGACCTTTTACCATTGCAACTGGTGTTCCCGAAAAATCACCGCCAATGTTGGGGAGGTTTATAGGGTGGCAGCTTGTCAAACAATACATGTCCAAGAATCCTGAAGTGACATTACCAGATTTAATGTCAACAACAAAATCAGAAATAATTCTTCAAAAAAGCAGATTTAAACCATAATAAAATTTATTCAAGGTAGTTAAGCTATAAATTTATTATCTATCTTTGCAACCTTTTATGATGATTCAGGTTTTAAAATCAAAGATTCACAATGTGAAAATCACCTTTACCCAATTGAATTATATTGGAAGTATAACTATCGACGAAGAGTTGTTAGATGCTGCTAATATGATAGAAAATGAAAAGGTTTTGGTGGTAAACAATAACAATGGCGAACGCATAGAAACCTATATTATCAAAGGGGAAAGAGGTTCTGGTGTGGTAGGGTTAAATGGCGCTGCCGCCAGAAGAGGGGCTGTAGGTGATGAACTAATTATCATTAGTTTTGCGTTAATGGATTTTGAAAAAGCCAAATCGCATCAACCATGGCTTGTGTTCCCCAATGCACAAAACAAAATATAAATGCAAAATAAAAAAGGAATCATAAAGTTTTTACTTTTTGGTGCTGTTGGTGCTCTAATTGTCTATTTTATTTCAAAAAGTTTCAACTTTAATGAATTTCTTGTTAAAGTAAAAAACGCAAACTTAGGATTTATTATCGCTTCACTACTTGTGGGTGTCTTGGCTGTTTTTATCAGAGCGCTTAGATGGCAGTTGATGCTCAAGCCACTTGGCTACAAAACTAACATTGGCAATGCATACCATTCTACCATGAGTGGCTATTTGGTGAATTTAGGGATTCCACGCTCGGGCGAAATTTACCGTTGTGCCGTATTTTCAAAGTCGGACCAAGTGCCTATCAATACCCTAGTAGGAACTGTTTTTAGTGAACGTATCATTGATTTGCTAATGCTAGCAATAGTGGTTTTTTTGAGTGTTATTGTTCAGTTTGATAAGCTTTTCAAATACATTGATGACGTTTTACTTTCCAAACTTAATGGTCCTATTTTAATTACATTAGGATTGGTAATGATTATCGGTATCATTGGGCTTGTGTTTTTTGTCAAAAAGTTTTCTAAGTCACAAAATAAAATAATCGTTTTTATCAATGGTTTTATCAATGGAATTAAAAGTGTATTTACGTTAGAACAACCCATTTTGTTTTTGTTTTATACTGTCTTTATTTGGGTTTGTTATTTATTTATGACTTACTTCGCCATAATGGCATTTGATTTTTCGGCAGTATTAGGAATTGGAGGCGCACTTTCAACTTTAGTGTTCAGTACTTTGGGTGTAATAGTTCCCGCACCTGCAGGCATAGCTACAATTAGTAGTATTCAAATTGGTTTGACCCAAATTTATGAGTTTAGCGAGGTAAATGCAAGTACGCTTGGGGTCGTAATGTTTTTTAGTAATATCACAATGATTATTGTATCGGGTTCTATCTCGTTTATAATAATGGCAATTAAAACAAAGGTTTAATTTTTTTATGAGTCACCACCAACTGATACAGTCTAAAATACATTCTTTGGAAACATTAATTCCTCTCGTTGAAGATTTAAAAAACCAACACAAGTCGATTGTATTTACAAACGGCTGTTTCGATATTTTACACAAAGGTCATGTTGATTACTTGGCAAAAGCTGCCGACAAAGGAGATTGTCTTATTGTGGGAGTTAATACCGATTTTTCAGTCAAACGATTAGGGAAATCGCCCTCCAGACCAATTCAAGATGAGGATGCAAGAGCTTATTTAATAGCATCATTGGAAAGTGTTTCTTTTGTGGTTTTGTTTAATGACGAAACTCCCATTCAGTTGATTACTTCTATATTACCTCATGTGTTGGTGAAAGGAGCCGATTACAAACCTGAATCAATTGTTGGATATAAGGAGGTTGTAGAAAATGGTGGACGAGTGGAAACCATTGCCTTTATTGATGGATACTCTACAACTGCAATTGAAAATAAAATCAAAAACGCTTAGTCTTCCTGATTTAAACCTACCGTTATACCTGCTTGAATGATAGATTTAGCTGGGCCAATTTCTATATAAAAACTGCTTTGTTTGTATATTTTTTGTCTCCATCCAACGGTAGTCTCGAGTCCCAAACGCAATAAATTCGGCAATTTTAAAGCTAGCGTATTTTCTGGATAATCCGATTCTGTTGTAATACGTCCGATTCTGTAGCCCAAACCCAACCCTACATAAAAGGCGGTTTTTGGGTGTTTGCTAGGATCAAGGATGTGATAATTAACTCTTGCATTGATGGCTAAATTATTACTATTGATATTGATTTTATTATTGTCAGCTCTTCCAAGCGTGGTGTCAAAAATTATTTCAGAATAACTAATTTGATAGGTCATGTAATTAAGGCTAGCCCCTAATCCTAAGCGAGGATTTATTTTATACTCATATTTAAGATGGTAAGGACCTGTGCCCGTTGACTTAAATGAGGTTTTGTAGTCGAATTGATTGAAATAAAAACGAGGGAGATTGGGGAATCCAATGCCCACACTAATATTGTGTTTGCTGTGCTGTGCCCAAATAGAATTTGAATACAATAACAAAAGCAAAATTGCAAAAAGATTACCTTTCAAACTCAACTCTTTGTCCATTAGGGTTTGCATGAATTAAACCGTTTTCATAAACTGGAACACCATTGA
>JBIPNH010000212.1:0-2522 GCA_044373665.1 Bacteroidia bacterium | reverse complement strand
TTTACTACAATACATTTCCCTTTGGTGTGTGGGAATCCAATGTCTAATAAATTAAGTATTATAACAGGCACTAGCGCAAGAATGACATACAATGGCAAGAACGCAAAAAACAAACTCGATTTTTTAATCACATAAGAAGGCCATCCTGTGGTTAATTTCCAACTAAGTACGCCCGGAAAACCATATACATAACGCGCTTTAACTTTGGCAAAACCCGCTTGTTTTAGCTTGCTTTTAATTTCACCAGTGCTGTAACCTAGGCGGTAGGTATTGTCTTTGTAAATCCCAGTCGAAAGTTTGGTATCTCTACTATCGGCATAGTTGCTTGAGTTAAACAATACTAATACTCCCGGACTTTTTAAATTCGCATAAAAGTTTTTGAGCACCTCTACATCATTTTCAATGTAATTGAGAAGATTAACACACAAAGACAAATCAAAACTTTCGGGTTTTACATAAGTCTTCACATTTTCTGTTTTGCAATAAATATTTTTAACACTTTCGCTTTGCAAAAAAGTGGTAGATTTAGATACAAAGTTTGGGTTACAGTCAATCGCAAACACATTGTATTTTTGCTTGTTGTAAAACAAGGTAAGCAACTGACCAATACCAAATCCAGGGTAAAACACATGTTGAACTTTAGTTTTACGCTTGCTACAAATCGCTATTTCACGCTTTAAAATCTTGTTTTTTAATAATAAATTATCAGAGAAGTAGTGATAAAACCGTCTCAACCAGGAGTGATTGTCCAAGGATTGAGAAAAAATATCGGTATTACAAGATTCAGGCATTTTAGTTCAGTTATTCTTCGGTGTTTCGAGATTCTCTTTCTTTTCTTAAGTTTTCGAATATTTTTTCAAATTTGGCTACTTTTTCCAAACTTTCATCTTCAAAAAACTGCAATTCAGGAATAATTCGCACCGCATTTTTGATTTTATTTGCCAATTCTTTTCTGATCAACTTATTATTATCCTGAATAATAGCCAATATCACTTGATTACTTGGAGCATTCAAAATACTTAAATAAGCCTTTACGTAACTTAAATCAGGGCTTGAGCTAACTTCGGTTACGGTCACAAAAGCGCCTCCAAACCAATCATTGGTTTTAGACTGAAAGATAACGCCTAATTCACGTTGTATCTCTCTGTTAAATTTTTCTATTCTTGTGCTCATTATTCAAATGCAAAGTTATAATTTGCAAAGCTTATTTTAAGCATTTAATAAAATAATTTATAAGTATGCATTTTTTAACATGTTCATTCCAAGGTTTTGTTACAGGTATTGCACTCAGTTTGATGCTTGGGACTGTCTTTTTTGCACTCATCAGAAACAGTTTGATTTATGGTTACAAAACGGGTGTTTACATTGCTTTAGGAGTCATAGCAAGCGATGTCATCTTTATTAGTTTGGCACTTTTAAGTCATGGTTTTGCTGTATTTTTAAAACAGTATGAACTGTTAATCTCCGTTGTTGGAGGCAGCATTTTGGCTTTAATGGGACTCTTTATGTTCTTCAAAAAAAACGTAAACATTAAAGAAGGCGTTGCTTTCGACAATCCTAACAACTCTGTTTTTTATTTTATTAGCAATGGTTTTTTAATCAATGTGGTCAATCCTGTTAATTTTTTCAGTTGGCTTACGATCAGTTCTATGCTTACTATTCGTTTTGACTACCAATTGAACGATAAAATTGTATTTTTTGCAAGTAGTTTAGTCAGTATCTTTTTGGTTGAGTTTTTAATTGCTTATGGGGCTTTTAAAATAAAACCTTACATCCAACCTAAATGGTTTATTTGGGTAAATAGGATTTCGGGAATTATCTTTTTGCTTGTGGGACTAAAACTGGCTTTAGGACAATTTATTTAACCTTAATTTGTGCATCCAAATTTGATTGATTCGATAAGAATACATGGAAAGCAGCAGCATTAAAAGAGCATAGATGTACAAGGATTGAGAGATGTATAAAACGGCATAAGCCAAATTAAAAACTATCCAATATTTCCAACAAGACCCCTCCTTCTGAATTTCTAAAAAAGTGGCGGTAATGGATCCTAATGCCAAAAGCAAATCAAAATAATTCATTTTAATGGATGGGAAAGGCAATAAAACCTGATACAACAAAATACTTAACACTACTATACCAAGCACAATTAACAAATGTCCTTTTTTAGTGACTTTATTCAAAGGATTGGTTTGTTTCAAAAAAAACTTCCATTTAACAAAACCATTGACACCCTGAACCAAGTAGATGATATTGAGCCAAAGACTCGCCCAAAGTCCGATTTTGTAAAAAAAATAGACACTACAACAAGAAGCCATAATACCAAAGAGCCAAGCGTAAGGGTTTAACTTTTCGGCATAATACAAATACACGAAAGTTAATAAAAAAGACACTATCTCTACAACTATCAACACTTGTTACAAAGATGCGCTGATTTTTTTGTAAATTAAAGTGTTAATTTGTTACTTCATTTTGAAACGCATTCTTATACTTACCGCTGTTCTTGTTATGGCGAATAACCC
>JBIPNH010000102.1:0-8312 GCA_044373665.1 Bacteroidia bacterium | reverse complement strand
CGACTCGTGGTGAGGGAATAACAAATCCAATCCGCCGCCATGAATGTCAAAAGTTTCGCCCAGATATTTTTTACTCATTGCAGAACATTCGATATGCCAACCCGGAAACCCTTTACCCCAAGGACTACTCCATTGCATGATATGCTCAGGACCAGCTTTTTTCCAAAGAGCAAAATCATTGGGACTTTTTTTCTCAGATTGTCCTTCCAATTCGCGCGTTTCATTGCCTGCACCTGCCAGTAAATCCTCGACAATACGACCCGATAAACGTCCATAATCATTGGTTTGACTGAACTTAATAACATCGAAATAAACAGAACCATTCACTTCATAAGCAAAACCATTTTGTATAATGGTTTCAATCATTTCAATTTGTTCAATGATATGACCACTTGCTCGAGGTTCAATAGAAGCAGGTAAAACATTCAAAGAATTCAACATTTTGTGGTAACTATCAGTATAAAACTGAGCAATTTCCATTGGTTCTAATTGTTCAATTTTAGCTTTTTTAGCAATTTTATCTTCCCCTTCATCCCCATCATTTACCAAATGCCCGACATCGGTAATGTTTCTAACAAACCTTACTTTGTACCCACAAAACTTAAGGAAACGGTGTAACACATCAAACACAATAGGACCACGTGCGTGACCTAAATGAGGATTTCCATAAACCGTTGGACCACAAACATAAATACCAACAAAAGGAGCATTAATTGGTTTAAAACTAGCCAAAGATTTGGAATAAGTATCAAATATTTTAAGGTCTTTCATGCAAATAATATTGAATGCAAATTAATGCAAAAAAAACCTATTTTTGTAGGCTATATATCAAAACGAAGCCATTATATGAAACAAATTGTTTTAAGTTTACTGTTTTTAATCACAGCACAATGTATCAATGCCCAAAAAAATGCAAACGATACTGTACTCTTTAACTATGGAAAAAACACTGTTACTGTTCAGGAATTCAGAAAAGGATTAACAAAAAATGAAAAGCCTGGAGACGTTTATACCGAGGCAGATATTGCTGAATATCTTAATCTGTACAAAAAATTTAAATTAAAAGTTAAAGATGCTTATGACCAAGGTATAGATACCACAGAAGGTTTCAGATCGGAATTGTCTTCTTACCGCAAGCAAATTGCTAAACCATACTTAACCGACAGAGTGGTGAATGACAAATTGGTGAATGAAGCATACCAACGTATGTTAAACGAAATAAATGCTAGTCACATTTTGGTGTTTACCAAACCAGATTCATCTCCTGAGGATACCTTAGCCGCATTCAAAAAAATAAACATGATTTTACGTCAGATAGATTCTGGCAAAATATCATTTGATGATGCTGCAATGCAATACAGCGAAGACCCTACCGCCAAAGAAAACAAAGGTGGATTAGGTTATTTTAGTGCCTTTCAGATGATTTATGAATTTGAAAATCAAGCTTTCAATACCCCTGTTGGAAAAATATCAAAGGTATTTCGCACCGAGTTTGGTTATCATATCCTTAAAGCAAACGATATCCGTGCGTCTAGAGGTGAAATAATTGTAAAGCACATCATGATTCAAACCAATCCTAGACCTGCACCTGAGGAATTGGCAGAAGCTGAGGCAAAAATTAATGAAGTATACAACAAACTACAAAAAGGCGACAAATTTGAAATTTTGGTTCAGCAATATTCCGAAGATGCAAACACTGTTGTAAAAAATGGTGAAATACCAGCTTTTTCAATGACAAGTTCAAGACTTCCTGAAAACTTTAAAAGAACATCGTTTGACTTGAAGAATGATGGCGATTATAGCAAACCAATCTTAACAAGTGGTGGCTATCACATTATCAAAAGGGTTTCTTTAAAACCGATTGATTCTCTGAAATACATAAAACCTACTATCCTTAATAAAATTAACAGAGATAGCAGACAATATCAAAACACTTTAGCTGTGTACAATAAAGCTCGCAATTATTACAAAGTAAAAGAAAACAAAAAAAGTTTAAGTACTTTACAAAAACTACTAAGTCAAGATATTGTCTCAGGTGTTTATCAGCATGAAGTAAGTAAAGAGAAAAACAAAAAGCAAATGAAGTTTGTATTGTTCTCCCTTACCAAAATCAAAAAAGCATACACATTCGAAGATTTTTCTATTTGGTTAAATGATGCTATTAGACCAAGCAATAACAAAAGTTTTGAAGCAACCGTTAAAAACTATTACGAAGCTTACAAAATGAATACAATAATGGAATTTTACGAAAATGACCTTGAGAATATCAATGATTCATTTGCATCGCTTTACAGAGAATATAAAGAGGGTATTTTGTTATTTACATTGACTGACAAAAAAGTGTGGACCAAAAGTGTTGAAGACAGTGTTGGTTTAAAAGCCTTTTATAACGACAATGCAAGTAAATATGTCTTTAAAGACAGATATGATGCAACGGTTATTCGCACAAGCACAAAAGCCATTGCAGAACAAGTTAAGCTAGATTTAGAAAAAGGAATTTCTTTGGATTCTATCTTAAGAAAACAAAACAGAATTAACCCTTTAAACATCAATACTCCTTTGACAGGCAAGTTTGAAAAAGGCGACAATTTATATGCTGACTTATTATTTAACAATTCGGCACAAGGAAAATTTTTGATGAGCGAAGACCCTAAAGTAGAGGGTAATTATGTTCTTATTCAAGTTCATCAATTTATCCCTGAGGGAAAAAAATCATTGAACGAGGCCCGTGGATTAATTATTAGCGACTATCAGCAATATTTAGAAAACATGTGGATAGAAGAAATAATAAAAAAATACCCTGTTACAGTGAATGAATCTGCACTTCAGTCAATAAAAAAACAATACGTTCGTTAGTCTTATAAATAATTGCATTTTTCTGGTCGACATACCCTAATATTTTGTCTTGTATTGACAATTTTTTCTGCATGTAAAAATTCAGATTCAAAGGATGTTATTGCTGAATACAAAGGGGCACAGCTTTTAAAATCAGAAATCCCTTCCGAGTTATTTGACGAAAAAAACAATGGAGACAGTTCAGCACGATTGAAGCAATTTGTTGAAAAATGGATTGAAAATCAAATTATTGTTCAGGCCGCCGAAGAAACATTATCAGATGAAGAAAAGAACAAAGAAAAATTGATTAACGATTACCGTAACTCATTATTGGTTTTTGAATACCACCAAAAAATGGTTCAAAATCAAATGGATACCGCTGTTTCAGAACAAGAAATTCAAAATTATTTTAACGACAACTTGGGTAATTACTTGTTGCGAAAAAACATAGTAAAGATAAAATATCTGAAAATTAGCAAAACGGTTGCAGACCTCAATAAAATTAAAAAATTGATTCAAAATAGTAGCAAAGAAAACGATGCTTTACTTTTGAAATATGCTGAGGACAAAGCAGACAATTATTATTTAGACAGTAATTGGCTATTTTTGGATGACATTACAAAAGAGATTCCACTGAATGAAAATTACAATCAACAACGTTTTTTGGCAAACAATAAATACATTCAACTGGAGGAAAATAATATCTTGTATATTTTATACATCATCGATTTTAAAATAAAAAACAGTTTATCGCCCATTGAGTTTGAAAAAGAGAAAATCAAAGACATTCTTCTATACCAAAGAAAACTCAAATATCTAAAAGATTTAGAAAAAAACTTGATAAAGAATGCCAAAGAAAAAGGCGAAATTAAATACTACTATTAACAACATGTTTAAACCATATAAACTCATTATTTCCTGCTTAACATTACTTATTGCTACGGTTGGCTATAGTCAGCCTAAAACGATACAGGTTGTTGATGAAGTCATTGCAGTAGTTGGGAATACCCCTATTTTAAGGTCTGAACTTGATATATTGGTTACACAACTTGATCCCGAAATTACCCCTACTTCAGAAGTTAGATGCGATTTATTACAACGATTACTCATCAACAAAATGCTTGTTCACCAAGCTTTAATTGATAGTATTCCACTGACAGATGCTGAGGTTGAAGACAGGATAGACAATAACTTAAGGATTTTTGAACGTCAAATGAATAACAAGGCAAACCTAGAAAAATATTTAGGAATGACGACTGACGAATACAAAAAGCAAATCTTTCACAAGCTAAAGGCACAAATGCTGATGGAAAAGATGGAACAATCCATTAAAAGTGAAATTAAGATTACTCCCAAAGAAGTTCGCGACTTTTACAACAATTTACCTGTCGACAGTTTGCCCTACATTTCTGCCGAGGTGGAAATAGCCTCATTGGTATTGAAACCTAAACCGAGCAAAGAAGCTATAGATTTTGCTAAAGAAGAGATTACTTTGCTAAGAGAGCGTATAGAAGGTGGTGAAAGTTTTGCTAGATTAGCAGGCATTTACAGTGAAGACCCCGGCAGTAAAAGACAAGGCGGTTTGCTCCCTGAGTTTGGCAGAGGCGACATGGTGCCTGAATTTGAAAGAACGGCATATTCACTTAAAAAAGACAGCATGTCGGACATTATAGAAACAGCTTACGGTTTCCATGTTTTAAAACTGATAGACAAAAGAGGTGATAAAGTAACTGTTAGACACATATTAATTCGACCTAAACTTTTGGATTCAGATATTGAATTAACAAGAGAAAAAATTGACACTGTTTACCAATTAATTGAAAGCGGAAAAATAAAATGGTGTGATGCTGTAAAAAAATATTCAGAAGACGAAATGACTAAGCCTTTTTGCGGCTTTTTGACAGATGAAAGTATTGGTACACAAAGAATACCCTTTGAATATTTAGATAAAGATATTTCAAAGATTGCAAGTGCTATGAAACCCGGCGAGTATTACGCGCCCGAAATTGCTTATTCTCAAGATGGAACGCCCTATTACAGAATTATATTCTTAAAAGACGAAACCAAACCCCACGTTGCTAATTTGGAAATGGATTGGCAAAGAATACAACTGTTGGCAATGGAGGATAAAAAAGAAAAACAAATGGATAAATGGTCGGAGAAAAAGAAAAAAGAAACCTATATTTCTATCAAAAAAGACTACTTATACTGTGATTATTTTAACGATTGGATAACTAAAAAATAAGGATTAAAATGAGTGATATTGAATTAGCAAAAGACTTTACAAGCAAATACCAAGCGGTTAAAAGCGAAGTTTCTAAAATTATCGTTGGTCAGGAACAAGCTGTAGATGGTGTTTTAACTGCATTATTTTGCAACAGTCATGCCTTGCTTGTTGGTGTTCCGGGACTAGCAAAAACGTTATTAATAAAAACCATTTCAGAGGCTTTAGATTTAAATTTCAACCGCATTCAGTTTACTCCTGATTTAATGCCAAGTGACATTTCAGGTAATGAAATTTTAGACGAAAGTAGACAATTTAAATTCATTAAAGGACCATTATTTTCAAATATCATATTGGCAGATGAAATAAACAGAACGCCTCCTAAAACACAAGCGGCTTTATTGGAAGCGATGCAAGAGAGAAGTGTTACTGTCAACGGGAAATCATACCAATTGAACCAACCCTTCTTTGTATTAGCGACTCAAAATCCGATAGAACAAGAGGGAACCTACCCTTTACCGGAGGCTCAGCTCGACCGTTTTATGTTTAATTTGGTGCTTGGTTACCCTAGTTTTGAAGAAGAGGTTAATATTGTTAAAAATACCACGAGCAACAGAATAGCAAAAGTAAACAATTGCCTAAATGCCGAAGAAATATTGGCTTATCAAGCCCTTGTTCGAAAAGCGCCTATTGCAGACAATGTTTTAGAATATGCGGTAAACTTGGTAAGTAAAACCCGTCCAAATACGGCAAAAGCAACAGACAAAGTGAATGAATTCATCAGTTATGGTGCTGGACCAAGAGCGGGACAATTTTTGGTTTTGGGTGCAAAATGCCACGCCTTAATTAACGGCAAACTTTCTCCTGATATTGACGATATTCAAGCCATTGTGTACAATGTATTGAGACACCGTTTGGTAAAAAACTACAAAGCCGAAGCCGAAGGGTTAAGTTTGGACGATATTATCAAAACATTGTTGTAGTAAGAACTACAACCTTGCCCAAGGAATACCTGCTAAAATTAAAACAAATGCTATTCCGAAGAATATCAATGATTTCTTTTGTATTTCTGAAGAAGAAGCTGCTTTCTTGATTTTAATGTAACCAATGTGGACCAATGCCCAAGCAAGTATCATTAAGGTAAAATGTTCTACCGCAATTTTTCTTATTTCTCCATTTTTCATAACTGCTCCCATTCCACCTTCGAAAGCAGCTAATCCAAATGGACTGTATCCAAAGTACAACAAAGTCCCCATCAAAAATTGAATATCCATTACAATCATAAAAATCAATCCGGGTAAAAGCTGTTTTTTAGAAATTTCAGCGGGTTTATTAATCATAGGCAATACAATGGCAACTACTGCAAAAAGCATAATAATCCATCTAAAGTGCGAGTGAAAAGTTTGTAAAAAAGTATACATGATTTATATTGGGTTTAATGTTTCAAAAATGGTAAAATATATGTGATTTTCCTATTCCTTTCTATGGTTATCGCCTTTTTAACTAAATAATTGAAAATGATAATACTATAAAATGCTATTACCTTTATTAAGTGTATGACGATTAAACCAAGTTATTATTTAATTTTACTTTAAGCCCGAAACCGCTTGAATTAACTCATTCGCTGCTGTTTCCCCTGAAATCATTGCAGCGTTTAAAGAGCCATTCAATAGCGTATCTCCTGCTAAAAACACAGTGCTATTGGGTGATGAATGTTTAGGTGATATTTCATACTTGAGGTCCTTTAGTTTTGGCAAAGCCTTGGGGATATGGTAATGGGCAATAAAGTTACACCCTGTTATACCACAATGCGCCTTTAACTCTATTTCAACCTTTTGTATGAGTTCCTTATCCGATAATCCTTGTCGGTCTATTACCGTTACAGAAAGCAGTTCTTTGTTTGGTTTGCTTGCGGATTCCAAACTGCTGTGATAAAAAATATTATTTACCAATGCCCCTTGCTGAGCTACTAAACCAATCAAAGGTTTTTGTATCACTCTAGTTTCTGTTTCAAAATACAGTGCGTCGCATGATTTCCATTCGATACTTGGGCTAGTTTTTTCATCCAACAAATGAGTTGAATCGGTGGCAATAATGGTAAAATCACTTGGCAGTTCAGTACCATCTTCGAGATTTATAATTCCATTGGATATACGATTAACTTTGGTGTTAAATTTAAAAGTACTGTGCTTCAAATTTTGACACAATTGTTTTGGAATGGCTTCAATGCCAGCTTTAGGAATAGCAGCATCCCCTTCGCCAAACATTTTATAAACAAACTCAAACATTCTACTTGAGGTTTCCAATTCAGTTTCTAAAAAAATACCACTGAAAAAAGGTTTAAAAAACTGCTTAATCATCTCATCAGAAAAACCATAATCCATCAAATAAGACTGTGTAGTTTGTGATTTTGAGTTAAATATTTCCTCCAAACTTTTTTTCTTTAGATAATAGTTAAGTTTTAAAACCTTTAGCTTGTCTTTGACACTTCCAATTCCAGAAAAAAGGGTTGGAAAGAGCAAAGAAATATCTCTGAGTGGGTCACCAATGATACTTGCTTTAGACTTTTTAAAAATTGCGGCTCCGGGCAAAAATCTTTGTAGATTTAACGCTTTGTAATCAAGATATTTTTGAGCAGCGGGATAAGCAGTTAGCAATACCTGAAAACCATGGTCTAACTGATAACCATTTACTACATCCGTTTTCACTCTTCCACCTACACGGTCTGTGGCCTCTAAAACAATGGGCTCAAACCCTTTGTCTTCGAGCACCTTTGCGGCAACAAGTCCGCTAATTCCCGCACCTACTATATAAATTTTATACTCTTTTTTATGCATATAATGTTTTTAAACTCATTTTTTAATAACCATTCTTTTCATTTTATGTTTCAAAGATAATACTTATGTCATTGATTCATTATTTCAAAAAAGGGGATAGCAAAAGGCAGTTTAAACTTACTTCATGAAGTGCAGTTAAAATATCTTTTGCTTATGGCAAATAGAATTATTGGTGTATATGGCTTGAAGATTCTATTAATATTTCGCCACTACGCGGCTAGGATGGGTTGCATTTGGTTTCCTATTATTATTTCGCCACTACGCGGCTGGGTTGGTATTTGGTTGTTTCCTATTATTATTTCGCCACTACGCGGCTAGGATGGGTTGCATTTGGTTTCCTATTATTATTTCGCCACTACGCGGCTAGGATGGGTTGCATTTGGTTTCCTATTATTATTTCTCCACTACGCGGCTGG
>JBIPNH010000211.1:0-2527 GCA_044373665.1 Bacteroidia bacterium | reverse complement strand
AATAGGCAAATTGAACGTTGACGAAAATCCGGGCGTTGCTTCTAAATACGGCATCCGTAGTATCCCAACTTTATTGGTATTTAAAGGTGGCGAAGTAGTTGACAAAATTGTAGGTGCAGTACCTAAAACAATGTTAGCTCAAAAACTAGACAACCAAATGTAAATCGGTTATAAATTCAAACTAAAAAAGCCTCACAATGTGAGGCTTTTTTAATGTATAAATTTTGAGGGAGTAATTAAAGTACATAATCAATCATTTACTAAATTCTTACCAGTTTATGGCAAGCATCAATTATATTTTGTTTTAAACAGGATTTAGCCTTTTAGAAGGCTATTTTCACAACACCTAAATGTTTCCACTTAAACAAAACGCCAAGCGCTACGTATGTATTACCGTTAACCAAAAACACATCACGGGTATCTATAACGGGACTTAATTTACCAGCCTCAGTAACAGCTTCTTTAGTCAATTTACCCTTAGCATCAATTGTAACAAAACTTAAAACCGACTTTTTAAAGTCTGGCAAAGTTTGATTAAACGTTGGGTTGCCTGTTCCGTAATTATTGGGCGAATCTGTAAAAACAATGCTTTTAGAGTTACCATTTGGTGATGGCAAATAGCCGCAAAACTCGTCGTTGGAAATAAATCGTTGTGCTTTAGGTATCATGTTAACATTTGTTAAATCACCTTTTATATCGAGATCAAAAACAACTGCTTGCATAGACATGTATTGCATTGCAGAACCACCATTTGAACCTGAAACAGAATGTTTATAATTCAACTCCCCATAGATAGTAATCCCTTTCGAGTGGTGAAAAATACTGTTTACCGTTAAGTTATCTATATTTTTATTAGAATTAAAATCAGAACTTAAACGTCCTTGAAACTTTTCTGTTTTATTTTCAATCTTCTTAATGTTTTTCTCATTCAGGTCATTGTAAAACTCATTTTTCCATTTTAACATTTGAGTATTTAAAACCAAAGTAAATACGCCATTATAAATAGATTTTGAAGCTGATTTTCCTGAATTTAAACTAAACAAGCCAAAAAAAGTAATAACATTGCTTGTATCATTTGACGCATAGCCCCTACAAGTATTTAAATTTATTCCAGTTTCCAAAACCGCAACTTCTTCAAAATTTTTCTGTGACATGTTGGTTGCGATAATTTTACATTTCATTGGCACCTTATTAATCCCATTAATTTCTTTATCATCTGCATTGGGTGTAATAACAACAGAAATACAACCATTATTTGACAACAACACTTGATGGATGATAACAACGCCATAACTCTTTGGAAATTCTAATTCTTTTTCCATGAGTAAATTTAAAGACAAATCAAAAACACCAAAATCCATCTTTTGACCTGGCTCCAAAATGTCGTACTTATAACTATTGGAGGGTTTGCCTATAAATAGAATTTTACTTTTATCTGGACTTTGCAAATAATCAATATCTGTTTTTTTAGCTTTCGAGGTTAAAGACATCAATTTCTTTAATTTAACTTCATCTTTTTTCGAATCACGATCAATAATTTTACCCGACACTTTTCGTGAATTCGATTTATCGTCACCAGTCATGTAAAACACAGTGATTTTGTCTTTATGAAAAATCATTTTTGAATTGTTTGCATATTTACCATCTATTTTCGGGGTTTTTATGATAAATGTTTCCTTCATAGACAAAGTCTCGAAATCGTATACAGCTATAACATTGTTGGTATATACGGTTGCTAAATCATTGGTAATAATCTCCTCGGCATCAGCATGAAGTAAAATAGTACCCAAACTTCTTTTAAGAGACTTATTCCCTGATGAAATATTTTTGGTAAAAGTTACTTCGGGGGTTTGACTAATAACATTAAATGAAATAGTAAACAACAGAGCAAATAAGAGTGTTTTTTTCATTTTACAAAAATCTATTAAAATAAATGAATTTCCAATTTTAATATTAAAACTTTCATTAACATAACAAATAATTAATAACAACTATACAGCGTTAAAAACTAATCGGCACAACCGCTACAGGAGTCCATCCTCCATATGTGGACACTCTACTAGGTGACAAGTAAACAATCACGCTGCACGGCGTGAAACAATTAAACAAACACCCTTTTGACACCCTTCGGTACTATTCAGCATAGCTGAATAACTCAGGATGACAAATGGGCAATTTAACAATCACGCTGTATTGCGTGAAACAATTTCCCCTTGCTGTCATGACGACGAAGGAGACCTCTTTTCCCGACAGCTTTTCATAGAAAACCGAGATACCTCCGTTGTCGGCATGACAATACCCAAAAGATTCTGAAACCTGTGCTGAACTTAATTCAGGATGACTAAGGAGAGATTCTGAATAAATTTTGAGGACAAAATTTTCCAGAATGACTATCGGGCAATTCAACAATCACGCTGCACGGCGTAAACTAACAACTATTAACCCTTAACCAATAACTAAGGAGAGATTCTGAATAAATTTTGAGGACAAAATTTTCCAGAATGACTATTAACCCCCCGAGACTTCG